>JAKEHX010000498.1 GCA_022614795.1 Planctomycetaceae bacterium
CAACGGCGCGGGCGTGGAGACCAACGGCGCGGGCGTGGAGACCAACGGCGCGGGCGTGGAGACCAACGGCGCGGGCGTGGAGACCAACGGCGCGGGCGTGGGGGCCAACGGCGCGGGCGTGGGGGCCAACGGCGCGGGCGAATGCACATACGGCGCGGCCGTATGTGCCCACGGCGCGGCTGGATGTGCCCTGACAACCGGGCTTTGGGCCTGCCGAGCGTGCGGTAAGTCGTGTGGCAGCAATGACTTAGGGTTCCCGAGCCAAAATGTCGCGAAAAATGCTGGACAATCTGTCTGGCCGGCGGCACAATGCATGCCCAAGGCCCCTCAATAGGGTAGGGGCGAGGGCGGGCAACCTCGGGGGTGGGCAATGGCGAAGCAGGATTTTGTTCCGCGGCAGGACCCGGATTTCGTTACCTGGTTTCAGAACTTCAAGACGCAGCTCGCGGCGGTCGCGGCGACGGTCGGCCTCTTGCCGGCCGATGTGACCGCTAGCGACAACGATTTCACGCTGATCGACGGCAAGATCAACGCGCTGGCCGCCGCGAAGGCCGCGCAGCAGTCGGCGGCGGCCGACAAGATTGCCACGCGGACGCTGGTCGAATCGCGGCTCCGGGCTCTCGTCCGGAGGGTCAAAGCGCATGGCGGCTACACCATCGCCCTCGGCGAGCAACTGGGCGTCGTCGGTCCCGAGGATACGACCGACTTGAATACGGCCAAGCCGACGCTCAAGGCGACGAGTGTCCTGGCGGGCGCGGTGACGATCGGCTTCAACAAGAGCATCTCCAGCGGCATCAAGATCTGGTCGAAGCGCGGCGCGGAGCCGGCCTTCACGTTCCTGGCCACCGACACGACGAGTCCCTACGTCGATAACCGGGCCAACCTGGCCGCCGGGCCTGAGCTGCGGCAGTACCAGGCGCAGTACCTCGACGGCGACGAGGCGGTGGGGCTGGTGAGCGATACGCTGAGCGTGACCGTGCCGGGGTGAAAGGCAGGACGGAGAGACGGAGGGACGGAGGGACGGAGGGACGGAGGGACGGAGAGACGGAGAGACGGAGGAACGGAGGTCTCTCATTCTCTCCGTCTCTCATTCTCTCCGTCCCTCCGTCCCTACCCGCAATCGCCTCCGCCGCACGGCTCGGCAGGAGCCTCACCCTGCCGACCTCCGACCTCCGACCTCCGACCTCCGACCTCCGACCTCCGACCCCCGACCTCCGACCTACGCCGCCGTCGAGGCTTGTTCGAGCCAGCGCTCCCGGCGGGCCAGGCGCCAGTCGGACGCGACCATCAGCTCGACGAGCTGCTCGAAAGTCGTTTCCGGTCGCCAGCCAAGCACTTCGGCTGCCTTAGTCGCGTCGCCCAGGAGCAGATCGATCTCGGCAGGGCGCTGATAGCGGTGGTCGATTTCGACGTAGTCCTGCCACCGCAGACCGACCTGCGCAAACGCCAGCTCCAGCAGGTCGCGGATTGCGTGCGTGCGGCCCGTGGCAATGACGAAATCGTCTGGCTCGTCGTGCTGGAGCATCAGCCACATGGCCCGTACGAAGTCCCTGGCATAGCCCCAGTCGCGCTTGGCGTCGAGATTGCCCAGGTAGAGCTTGTCCTGAAGGCCCTCGCGGATGCGCGTCGCGGCCCGCGTGATCTTGCGCGTGACGAAAGTCTCGCCTCGCCGCGGCGATTCGTGGTTGAACAGAATGCCGTTGGCGGCGAACAGTCCGTACGCTTCGCGGTAGTTGATCGTCTGATAGTAGCTGAAGACTTTGGCACAGCCGTAAGGGCTGCGCGGATGAAAGGGGGTCCGCTCGGTCTGCGGGACTTCGGCCGCCTGGCCGAACATCTCGCTCGAGCTGGCCTGATAGAACCGGACCTGTTTGCGGCGGTTGAGCTGGCGAGCGGCTTCGAGGACGCGGAGCGTGCCGAGGGCGTCAATATCGGCGGTGTAGAGCGGCTGATCGAAGGAGACGCGGACGTGGCTTTGGGCGCCGAGGTTATAGATTTCGTCGGGCTCGACTTCGAGCACCAGGTTCGAGAGGGCGGTGCCGTCGGCCAGGTCGCCGTAGTGCAGGATCAGGCGCGGATGCGGCTCGTGCGGATCCTCGTAGAGATGGTCGAGCCGCTCGGTGCCGAAGGTGCTGGAGCGGCGGATGATGCCATGGACTTCGTAGCCCTTCTCCAGCAAGAACTCCGCCAGGTACGAGCCGTCCTGGCCGGTGATGCCGGTAACCAGGGCCCGGCGGGCGGACGCAGCGGGCGCGACGGGTTCGGATTCGGCGGAGTCCGGGGCGGGTCGGAACACGGTGAGTTCGGGCTCCATGGGAATAGCAATGGTGCGAGGAACAACACTTCAGGCAGCCAATGGAATGGTGGAGGAACTGGCGTCTTCGTACCAGCAAATCGTCTCGGCCAGGCCATCCACGAGAGTTGTGGTGGCCTGAAAACCGATTTCGCGGCGGGCCCGCGTGGTATCGAGGCAGCGCCGCGGCTGGCCGTCGGGCTGGGACGTGTCCCAGACGATCCGGCCGCGGTAGTTGCAAAGCCGGGCGGTTGTCTCCGCCAGTTCGCGAATCGTTACTTCCTGGCCGGAGCCGAGGTTCATTGGCTGGGGGCTGTCGTACAACTGGGCCGCCCGGACGATTCCCGTGGCGGCGTCGCGAACGAAGAGGAACTCGCGCGAGGCCTGGCCGGTGCCCCAGGCGGTTACTTCGGGGGCGGCGGATTGGCGGGCCTGGTGAAATTTGCGAATGAGGGCGGGAATCACATGACTCGACGCCGGATCGAAATTGTCGCCCGGGCCATACAGGTTCACCGGCAGCAGCGTCACGGCATTGAGGCCGTATTGCTGCCGGTAGGCCTGCGCCTGCACGAGCAGCATCTTCTTCGCGAGCCCATAGGGGGCGTTGGTCTCCTCCGGATAGCCGTTCCAGAGGTCGTCCTCGCGGAAGGGGACCGGCGTGAACTTGGGATACGAACAGATCGTGCCCACGGAGAGGATTTTTTCAACGCCAGCCAGGCGGGCGGCTTCGAGGAGTTGTATGCCCATGATGGCGTTGTCGTAGAAGTAGCGGCCCGGATTGACCCGGTTGGCACCGATGCCGCCGACCACCGCGGCCAGATGAATGATCGATTGCGGCCGGAAATCAGCGAGCAGCCGGTCGATGGCCGCCCGCTCGCGCAGGTCGTACTCGGCGCTGCGAGGAGCAAACATCGCGGCGGGGCTGGCATCGCGAAGGCGGGCGCAGACGTGCCGCCCGAGAAAGCCTGCGCCGCCGGTTACGAGCACGCGCTTGCCTGTGACGCCATCCATGACGCAAGCCGGGCACGAGGGTCTGGAGATAATCGTTGGGAGACTACCTGTTGCGGGGGCATCGAACAACAGCAGAATCGGCGGCTGCTAGCGAACTTGTGCCCGAAAACCGCCAGCGATTGCCATTGCGTCGCGCATTGCGAGCGGGCTACGATCTCCCCCCGCCCTGACGAACTCTGCCTAACCCGACGCTGGCAGCGTCGGCAACCGCGTGGACCCGCATGCCGGGTTCTGCTGCGAGAACGAATCGCAATGAAGCCGCGCTTGAAAATTGCGTTTGCCGACTATTCGCGGCGCAGCTTTCGACCGGAAGCGAACTTCATCACGCGGGCCCTGGAGCCGCACTACGAGCTGGAGTTGTCGGACGATCCGCACGTGGTGTTCTATTCATGGCGCGGGCACAGCCACCGCCGGTTCCGCTCTTTGCGAGTGTTCGTTGCGGGCGAGAATCTGCGGCCGAACTGGCGGCACTGCGACTACGCAATTGGATACGACCGCACGGACAATCCCGATTACTTTCGGCAGCCGAGTTTTGCCCGCGGGTGCTACGGCGATTTGCACGGGCTGGTCAAGGGCGACGTCGATCCGGGGAAGTTGCTGGCCGAAAAGACGGCGTTTTGCAATTTCATTTGTTCCAACGCCAACTGCCGCGAACGGGTCAGGTTTTTCGACAAGTTGTCGCGTTATCGGCGGGTCGATTCGCCGGGCAAAGTGCGCAACAACATGCAGGGCGCACTTGCTCCGCGTCACGGGCAGGTGAAATGGTTCAAGGCCAAGGCCGACTTCATCCGCCGCTATAAATTCACGATCGCTTTCGAAAACTCATCGCATCCCGGCTACACGACCGAGAAGCTGCCGCAACCGATGTGGGCCGACAGCCTGCCGATCTATTGGGGCGACCCGCTCGTCCACATCGACTTCAACCCGCGCAGCTTCCTCAATTACTTCGACTATGGAAGCCACGAGGCGCTCATCGAGAGGATCATCGAAGTGGACCAGAGCGATGACCTCTATGCACAGTACCTGCGCCAGCCGTGGTATCACGAGAATCGCCTGCCGGACGCCTTCGAGCCGTCGCGGTTGAGCGAGTTTTTGTGCAAAGTGGTCGAGACGCTTCGCCAGCCGGTGGCGCAGCGCAGCTGGCTGTCGCGATTTTTTCCACTCCTGGGGAAATCGTCATGCTCGAGCACTTGATCGTTGCGCCCGTGGAAGGGCTCTGCAATCGGATGCGGGTCATCGCGTCCGCCCGGCGGCTGTGCCGGCGCTGCGGTGCGCGCCTGTCGATCATCTGGGATTGGGGCGAGTTCACCCGTTTTTTTGCCCCGCTGCCGGATGCCGATGTGGTGCGGCTGGGGTCGCTGTGCCAGGGGCGGCGCGATCACTTCAAAAACGGCGAGGGGATCGAGCGCAGAGTGGATGTGCGCCAGAATACGGTGAAGACGCGGACCTGCCACGTGTTCTGGGGCAACGACGAGCCACGGATCAAAATGTGGCAATTGCGCGACTATTTTCCCAAACTCTCGCCGCCGCTTGCCGCCGCAGTCGATCGCTTCGCTTCCGGGCATTTCGCGAGCACCGTGGGGATGCACATTCGCCGGAGCGACAACCGGCGGTCGATCGCCCGCTCGCCCGATGAGTTGTTCCGCCTCCGGGCGCGGGCCATCGTGGCGGCGGACATGCGGATCTTCCTGGCCACCGACAACGCGCTTACCGAACAGCAAATGCGCGGCGAGTTTGGCGACGCGATCATCACCTACCCCAAACGCGACTCCCGGCCGGTGCGCTGGCCGCGGCGATTCGACCCGATCGCCCTCGAGGACGATCTGATCGACCTGTTTCTGCTCGCGCGCTCGCAATATGTGCTCGGCAGCAGCGGGTCATCGTTTTCATCGGTGGCGATCGTGCTTAACGGCTCGCCGCGGTCGGAGAAGCTCAAGCTCGTGCCCGGTGAAGCGACCGAAGAATCGCTTGGCCAACCGGACGACAGCGCGGCGGCCGCGTGAGCCGTGCTGTGGCTGAATTGCCGCGGCGGAAGCCTAATGAGGCCAATGGTTTACGGCGACTTCACGGCAGGTAAGAACCCCGAAGTCAGCGGCTATGAGGGCGCTATACCACCGCAACTTTCGCTGGAGGTTGGGGTTAGAAGTGGATTAGAATAGCGCCCTAGCGCGCCTTCGGTGACGACTTGATTGACCCGGGGAGGTCGCCCAATGAAGTTCTCCCGCTTGATCTTCGCGTCCTGCGTGGCATGGCTGGGAATTGCCAGCGCGGCCGCTCTGGGCCAGGAATTTCGTGGTCCGCCGGGCGGTGGTCCAGGCGGCGGTCCAGGCGGCGGTTTTCCGGGGGGAGGATTCGGCGGCGGTTTTCAGGGAGGCGGTTTTCAAGGCGGCGGATTCTCTGGTCGCGGCGGGGGTGATTTTCGCGGGCGCGGCGGCTTCGATCCGCGCGAAATGTTCTCGCGTTCCGACACCAACGGCAACGGCATGATTGAACCGTCCGAGACACAGGGCCGGGGCGAGTTCATGCGCCGCATGATCGAACGAGCTGGCTTGGACCCCAATCAGCCCGTCTCGATCGACCGGCTCGCGTCGAGCTTCGAACAAATGCGGCAAGGAGGCGACGAGCGCAGCCGGGACGAGCGCGGCCGCGACGAGCGCAATCGCGACGAGCGAAACCGTGACGAGCGAAACCGCGACGAGGGCGGACGAGATGAGCGAAATCGCGACGAGCGCAGCAATTCGTCCAGTCGTACATCGTCTGCGCCCCCCGCGCCGACCGGCCCGCAAGGCTTCGGCACTGCGGCTAGCGTCGCCGCGGGCAGCGTTCCCGGCTTCGATACGCCGCTGATCGCGGGCGTCTCAGCCGTGCCGATCGAAAAGCGGTTTGACGCGCGCGTCATCGAATATGTCAACGAGCGAATGCTCGAAGACCGCGACCTGAACAAGAACGGCGTGCTGGAGCGGAATGAATGGACCGGCCGCTGGTCCACGCCGCCGGAGGAAATGGACACCAATCGCGACGGCATCCTGAGCATGGAAGAATTGTGCACGGCAGTTGCCAGGCGATTTGGTTCGGACGGCTCCTCGCGGCGCGAAGGCGATTCGCGAGGCGACTCGCGCTTTTCAGGTGGATTCTCCCGGGGTGGTTTCGGGCCGCCCGGAGGCGGACTCGGTCCGCCCGGAGGCAACTCCGGTCAGTCCGGAAATAGTTTCGGATCGGGTGGAGATTCCGCAGGAAGCATACGGCGTTACGCCGAAAGCCTGGTGCGGCAGTATGACGAGAACGGGAACGGACGGCTGGAACGCGAAGAATGGCAGCGGATGCGCCCCGAGCATCATGCCGCCGACACTAACTCCGACGGACTGATTACCGCGGAGGAAATGGCCGCTCATCTTCAGAAATCAGCCGGCGGAAGCGGCGCCTATGCCTCGCGGTCCGGCGACAAATCGCTAGCGGCCAAGAAGAGCTAC
Organism: Planctomycetaceae bacterium; assembly: GCA_022614795.1. GTDB lineage: Bacteria > Planctomycetota > Planctomycetia > Pirellulales > Pirellulaceae > CAYLLN01. The sequence goes on from JAKEHX010000498.1 coordinate 6,775, forward strand.
CGCGTCAGCACGCCGATCGAGCGGCTCCCCAAGGGCATGCCCGATTGGTTTATGCGGAACGACCTCGATGCCGACGGACAAATCTCAATGGCCGAGTACGCGACTAGTTGGAACGATCAGATTGCCGCCGAGTTTCTCAAGATCGACGTCAACGGCGACGGCATCATCACGCCGGACGAGGCCCAGCCGAGCGATTCGGGGCGGAGGTAGGCACCGTAGTCGGAGCCACCGAGTCGAAGGGCGAGCGGGGTGCGTCAGCACCCCCGATAGATACACTGGGCGAAAGGGCCTGTCACCCCATCGGGAGGCTGACGCCTCGCGCTCGCCTATCCCTCACGGGGAGCGTGATGTCTACGGCGGCTCACAGCCGCCGAATATGGTAGCCCCCGTCCACGTTGATCCGCTCGCCCGTGCTGAACGGTAGCGCCCCGCTGGCCAGCATGACGACTGCGGCGGCCACGTCGTCCGGTTCGCCCCAGCGGCGGATGAGCTTGGTTCCCTGCTTTTTTCGCGTTCACGTCTGAGCCAGTTTTGGGAGGAGCAAGTTCTGTGTCTTTGCGCGGAGGGCAGAAACCAGGAGTCGTTTTGAACACTTCCTGCCCCATGGAACACTTCGCATCTTCGAATCCCCCGAATGAAGCGACGATTGACAAGGTGGGGGGGGGGGGGCTGTTAGAATTCTCTCGTTTCGCGATTCCGATTCAGAGAACTTTAACAGCAGAGGGCATTCTCATGTACCGGATCCCGCTTATCGCCATCGCGTTCGCCCTTACCTTACTTGCAAGCCAATCCAAGACACTGGCTCAGGCTGGCAGCATTACCGGAGTTGTAGGTTCTGTTAACGGTTCGTCAGGCACAGACTTCCAACCTGGAGATTACATTCGCGGTGAAGCTGGAGCAACCGTAACAGTTGCGGCAGGCGGTCAGATCCCTACGGGATTCACATTATCGGTTCAAATTCAAGCCCCTGGGGGTGCGTTTATACTTTCCAATAGCGCTGCCTACGAGGCGATTACCGCGGTAGGACAGGTAAAGCCGATGTTTGACTTTACGGGAGCTACGGTTCCAACGGAAGACTATTTGAACTATTACGACTTCGTGGCCACGTTAACGTATTTCGACGCCACCACATTTATGAATGTTGCGCTCGACAGCGACTGGTTGGTCTTCTCAACTGATTAGTTTAGGGGTCATTTCAGAACCGAGTTTGCTGACGCAATCGCGTGCAGAAATACGACGAACTAGCAGCATTGCTGGCGTCCAATATGATTTTGAAACGCGTTCCAATCAAAGTCGGTGGTCACCAAGTCATCGGAGGGTCTGAAATGCGATCGACGCTCCTTCTCACTGCGATTCCGGCAATTGCATTCATTTGCACTACCGCGACTTCAGCACAGGATCCCGCTCAAGCTGCGCATGCTCGCGCGACGCAGGTACTTCGCCTACTTCAACTGCATAGCGTACAAAAGGACTTGGAGCTCGTTGCAGATCAGGTGGACGACTTGGTCAAGCTTGATGTTACTCGGCGACAATTGATCAGCAGACTGTCGCGCATCAACGACTTCGAGTTCGACGAACGCAAGCGCGTTTATACGGCCTTTCAACAGGATCTCACCAGGCTTGAGCAACAGGCCACCGCGATCTTGCTTCCACACCAGCTAAAACGGTTAAATCAGATTGTGTTCCAGGAAATGGTGGAGGCTGGCGAACCACATTGTGGATTGACCCATTTTCGAGCCGTCGAACACCTGGGACTCGTTGAACCCCAGCTCCAAGTCGTCCGGGCAAAGGCCCTAGAAGCCGAGTCAAAGTTCAAAAAGCGAGTCGATGAACTGATGGCTGAGCTCGCCAAGGCAAAGCAAGAAGCAAGAGCCGAAGTATTGAGTACATTAACGCCCGAACAACGGAAGAAATACGATGAATTAGTCGGGGAGCCGGTCAAGCTTAGAGAAGAGTGACCCCGCTTTTACCACGTTGCTGCCTTTACAGCCGCCGAATGTGAAAGCCGCCGTCCACATTGATGCGCTCGCCCGTGCTGAACGGTAGCGCCCCGCTGGCCAGCATGGCGACCGCGGCGGCCACGTCCTCCGGTTCGCCCCAGCGGCGGATCGGGCTCAGTCCGTCGGCGATCAGCTGGTCATATTTTTCCTTCACCGGCGCGGTCATGTCGCTGGCAATGACGCCCGGGCAAACCTCATACACCCGGATTTGCAACTCCGCCAGCCGGTCGGCCAACAGCCAGGTCATCATTTGCAAGGCCGATTTGGCAATGCAGTAGTCGGCACGGTTGGTCGAAACGGCATAGGCCGAGATCGACGAGACGTTCACGATCGTGCCGCGCTCGATCTGACTGGCTCCGATCAGCCGCACCATTTCGCGAGCCACATGCTGAGCGAGAAAAAATGGCCCTTTCAGATTGGTGGCGAAGACCGCGTCCCAACTCTCCTCGGTCGCTTCCAGGAGGTCCTTGCGTCCGATCGAGGTGATGCCG
>JAKEHX010000499.1 GCA_022614795.1 Planctomycetaceae bacterium
AGTAGTGCTGGGCAGCCTGCTCGCCGGTCACGCGGACGTAACCCAGCCCACGAATCACCTCCAGGATTTCGCTGCAGGTAGGGAACATGCGGCCGTTGGCCCGCTTGTAGGCATCCAGTGCTTGCATGAATTCGATTTCATCGCCGGAATAGTCGCGTTCGCAGGTGGTCGGATCGATCTGCCGGCGGCGGGGGACCTTGACCCGCCGCTCTCCCTGGCGGCGTTCAACTGCTACGGGGATGTTCACCTTGCGGCGATCCCCGCTGCGGCGGTCCGACTTGGCCCGGCGATCCATTTGGACTTCAATCTGCTTGTTTTTGGGCACGGCACACTCCAGAAAGGCACGATTGGGGGAGGCTGCGAAGCTGCGGCCCGTAGCGAAACTCTGGGTTCTAGCTAGACTTTGGCAGCGGCAAGGTAGAGCATCGTCTGGGCAGCCTGCAAAAATACATCACCCAGCGAAAGTGTGCGGTCTTGCGAAAGAATGCGGACTTGGCAAGCGTGCGCGGTGGCGCAAAGATTCCGGTCGCACGCCGGCAAGATGGTCCGGTCGTGACGATTGTAGGGAGCAGTAGCGGAACTCGCCGGAGTTCCGGAGAGAGGTCGCGCAACTGGCCAGAGTTCCGGAGCGAGGTAGCGGAACTCGCCAGAGTTCCGGAAGTCTGGCGACTTCCGCTACGACAGGCACTTTCCGCCTCGACGTCGCGGCCTACACGATGGGCCGCAGGTCAACCCGCCCGTGCCACGCCTTGGGGTCGGGCTCCTCTGGGCCAAGTCCGGGAATCGAGCGCCAAATGGCGTTCCATAGCACCGCGAACGAAACGCGGATCGGACGGATGCCCGGGGCAAAACGCTCGACCTCCTCGATGCGTTCTACCGCTTCAGGAATGGAGGTGGTCGCCATGTCGGCAATGGTCACGCCATAGCCGGTGCGCGGAAACAGCGGCAGCCCGCCCCGCACCGCTGGGCGGTGGCCAGTGGCGCCGCCCGGCCGCGCGTCGCTTCGCGCCACCGCGCGCTGCGGCGCTGGCGGCTCAGTCTGCGGCGCTAATTCGTCAGGCCCAAATTCCGCGACGTTCGATTGGCCCTGTTGCGAGGCAATATAAATCGACACGGTAATCACCAACGCGGCCGCGATCGCCGCTACCCAGCCCAGCACCTGCCAGACTCGCCGGCGCTGCGTCGCCGGCAGCGGGCCCAATGGTTGGGAGAGTTCAAGCGGCTGCGAGAGCACAAGCGCCTCCATCGGCTCGCCTTCACTTCCGGCCCCAACCTGGTATCCGGCGACAGCCCTCTGCGCAAGATGGCTTCCCGGTACATGCGCCACTCCCCGCCGCAAACCAGCCAAGAGCAGACGCTGGCCAATCAGCAATTGGTTGCACTGCTCGCAGTTGGCGGCGTGCGCGAGAAGCTGCTGGTCGGCCTCGGGCGACTGGCGATCGTCGAGCAGGTAATTGAGGCGGTTTTCAAACTCGTGGCACTGCATGTCGCGACTCCGGCACCACTCCACGGCGGCGCAGCTCGTCGATCAATTCCCGGCGAGCCCGGTGGACCCACGTCTTGATCGTGCCCAGGGGCACGCTCATCGATTCGGCAATCTCGGTGTAACTCAACTCGTGCTCGTGAAACAATACAAACGCCTGCCGATACTCGTCCCGCACGACGGCTAGCGCCCGCTGGACCTCCTCGCCCAAGTGCTGCGCCGCCCGCTGGTCGGGAGCATCGTCGGGCAATTGCTCGACCATGCAGTCGGCAGCCGGCCGCCGCTTCCGCGACGACAACGCCGTCCGGCAGCGATTGCCCGCAATCGCCAACAGCCATGGTTCGAAGTCGCGCCCCGGATCCCAGCGATGCAGGTTTTTCAGCACCCGCACAAAGGTTTCCTGGGCAGCGTCTTCTGCGTCTTGCCGCTGGCCGAGCATCCGGTAACACAGGCCAAAAACCTGCCCCCGAAAACGCTCGACCAGGGCCAGCATCGCATGTTGGTCGCCCGCCAGGCACAGCCGGACGAGCGGCCGCAGCTCCAGCATTCGCAGCTCGCTAAGGCCAGGAGCACTCATGCCGGGCTTCGTCCTAGGGGTGTACCGGTCGCTCGTGGCAAGAGTTTCACCACCAACAACATCACTGTGCGGCAATTCAGGCAGATATTCTATTCCAAGGGTCGGAATCTTGGAAAACTCACTCACGATCCACCCGAAGTGGTGGAATTCGAACCTCCCAAGGCGACAGTATTCACCAGGTTGAATAGCCGATTCTGGCTACGCAATTGTAAAACTGTCGTGAATATGAGTCGTGTTCCGTTAGGGGCGGTCATTTGACCTTTCCAGCCAGCACCTTTCGGCTAATATTGAACTCTGGAGCGTTGGTCTGCCAAAGGATTACGGCAGCGAGAGAGGCCTCTAGCTGCGAGCGTCCAGCGGTGTAGTATCCGCCTTCCAGCGAAAGTGCGGCTTGCCCGGCCAGGCACCGTAGCCCTCACGCCCCGCGTGAGGACCCTCGTCATGCGGAGCGTGACAGCTACGATAACCGGGAATCACCAAATAGCAGCCGGCCCGTGAGAAGACTCACGCCACCCGTGAGACTCGCGCCAGCCGGTGGGATCGAGTTGTCATTAGTCGGGCGGGGGGCGCCCCCTGCCGCGACTTGATGGTTTAGGGACAATCGAGTGACGGTTGTCGTTCGTGTTCGAGACGAGCCGACGCTTGTCTCACGAGGCAGGTTGAAAACCTGCCCCACTTTGCAGGTGCAGTATGGACCTTTCGAAAGTACGCAACTTCGGCATTTCCGCGCACATCGACTCGGGCAAGACGACCCTGAGCGAGCGGATTCTCTTTTACTCGGGCCGCATCCACAAAATGGAAGAGGTCCATGGTGACGGCGACGGCGCGACCATGGACTACATGGAGCTCGAGAAGGAGCGCGGCATCACGATCACCAGCGCCGCCACGCACCTGGAGTGGGGCGGCTGCCAGATGAACCTGATCGACACGCCGGGCCACGTCGATTTCACGATCGAGGTCGAGCGCAGCTTGCGCGTGCTGGATGGGGCAATTCTCGTCCTCTGCGCGGTCGGCGGCGTGCAGTCGCAGTCGATGACCGTCGATCGGCAGATGAAGCGCTATCACATTCCGCGGCTGGCGTTCATCAACAAGATGGACCGGACCGGCGCGCGACCCTTCTCGATCGTTGATGACGTGAAGGACAAGCTTGGCGTCGATGCATGCCTCGTGCAGTATCCGATGGGAGGCGGCGAGACGTTCGAAGGGATGATCGACCTGGCCACGCTGAAGGCCATCTATTTCGACGGCAAGGACGGCGAGAAGGTCCGCGAAGAGGCGGTGCCGGCCAAGTACGATGCCGAAGTAAAGAAGTACCGACACATCATGCTCGAAACGCTGGCGATGTACAGCGACGAGTTGATGGAGACGCTGCTCTCAGAGCAGGAGCCCTCGGTCGAGCTGATTTACAAAGTCACCAAGCACGCCGTGCAGCAGCAGGGGTTCACGCCCGTGTTTGTCGGCTCGGCGTACAAGAACAAGGGCGTGCAGCCGCTCCTCGACGCAATCGTCCGCTATCTGCCCAGTCCGCTCGAGCGGCAGGTGCACGCACTGAAGTTCGACAACCCGACCGAAAAGTTCCCGCTCGAGCCCGATCCGGCCAAGCCGTTCGTCGGCATGGCGTTCAAGATCGTGGAAGATCCGTTCGGGCAGTTGACCTTCCTCCGGATCTATCAGGGGAAGATCGAAAAGGGGCAAATGTACTACAACCAGCGCACCGGCCGGAAAGACCGCTTCAGCCGCATCGTGAAGATGCATGCCGACAAGCGGGAAGAGATCGACTCCGCCGAGGCGGGCGATATTGTCGCGATCATGGGGATCGATTGTGCCAGCGGCGAGACCTATGCGTCGGAGCCAAAATTCTGTTCGCTGGAGAGCATGTTCGTGCCCAAGCCGGTGATCAAGATGTCGGTCACGCCGGTCAGCCGGGCGGACGCCGACAAGATGAGCAAGGCCCTCCAGCGGTTCCGCAAGGAAGACCCGACCTTCAACGTGTTCAACGACGAGGAGACCAGCGAGACGATCATCGCCGGCATGGGTGAGTTGCACCTGGATATTTACGTCGAGCGGATTCGTCGCGAATACAAGGTCGAGTTGGAGGTCGGCGCACCGAAGGTCAGCTATCGCGAATCGCCGACCAAGAAGGCCGAGTGGGACTACAAGCACAAGAAGCAGACCGGCGGCAGCGGACAATTTGCCCACATCAAGGGCTATTTCGAGCCGCTGGTCGAGGGCGAATCGGAAGAGTCGTTCGTGTTTGAGGATGAGGTCAAAGGGGGCCGCATTCCCAAAAACTTCATCCCGTCGATCGAGAAGGGTTTCCGCGCCGTGCTCGGTAAGGGTCCGGTGGCCGAATATCCGGTGGTGGGCCTCAAGGCGGTCGTCGTCGATGGCTCGTATCACGAGGTCGATTCGAGCGACCGCGCGTTCCAGACCGCCGCGGAAGGCTGCTTTCGCGAGCACTTCCTGGACACCCGGCCCGCGCTGCTCGAGCCGATCATGAAGGTCGAGATCGAGTGCCCCGAGCATTTCCAGGGACCGATCACGGGCGATTTGATTTCGCGCCGCGGCATGATCGTCAACACCGACATGCGCGACGGCGTGACCAGCATCCTGGCCGAGGTGCCGCTGGCCGAGACGTTCGGCTACGCGACCGACATCCGCAGCATGTCGCAAGGGCAGGGGACCTTCACGATGGAGCTGGCCTGCTATCGCAAAGTGCCCCTCAGCGTGCAGGAAGAGATCGTCGCCGACAAGAAGAAAGACAAGCAGCTCGTCGGGGCCGGACGCTAAGTGGGGCAGGCTTCCAGCCTGCCAAGTACCATGTACCGTGTAGTCAGGACCCAGTACGGAGGTTCCCATGCTTTCCCGCGTAATCACGCTCGGTGGCCTTGTCTTGGCCGCGCTCATGCCCACCATCTCCATCGCCGCCGACCCCGACCATCGCGATCGCTTTACCTCGGCCATATTCGAGGACACCTCGGGCCACAAGCTGCCCTATCGGCTGCTCGCGCCTGCGAAAGTCGGGGCGGGAACCAGGTATCCATTGGTCGTCTTCCTGCACGGCGCCGGCGAGCGCGGCGATGACAACAAAAAGCAGCTCGTCCACGGCATGAACGACTTCGCGTCGGACGAGATCATGGCCAAATACCCCGCGTTTGTCGTGGCCCCGCAGTGCCCCGAGGGAAAGCGCTGGGTCGAGGTCGATTGGACGCTCGATTCGCACCAGATGCCCGCCCAGCCCAGCGAGCCGCTGACCGACGTCTTTGAGCTGATCGACAATCTGGTCGCGACGAAACCGATCGACGCCAAGCGGATTTACATCACCGGCCTGTCGATGGGGGGCTTCGGCGTGTGGGACGCGGTGCAGCGGCGGCCGGAGCTGTTTGCCGCGGCGGCGCCGATTTGCGGCGGCGGCGATCCGCTCCTGGCCAAGCAGATTCACTTCGTGCCAGTGTGGGCGTTTCACGGCGACGACGACAAGACCGTGAAGGTCAAGCGTTCGCGGGAAATGATCGAGGCCCTCCGCGATGTCGGCGAACGGCCGAAATATACCGAGTACAAAGGGGTCGACCACGATAGCTGGACCCGCACCTACAAGGACCCGGCCCTGTATGAGTGGCTGTTTGCCCAGCGGAAAAAGTGAGCCGTACAGTTCGTGCGTGGCAGCTAGCGCTATTTGCTGGCTTTCCGCAGGTTGCTAAAGTCCGCCGCTGGTTTCGACCTGGCGGCACCTTGAATCACCTGCGGCCCTGCGATGACACGGACGTCGTCCAACAAGACAATCGCGCCGCGCGAATTCGCCGCCCATTTTTATCTGATGGGCTGCGTCGATTTCGACGATTGCCAGTCGCTCCAGCGGCGATTGGCCTACGACGCCCTGACGCGCGGCGATGGGCGCCTCGCCGTGCTGATCTGCGAACACCCGCCGCTGGTGACGATCGGCCGGGCCGGCTCGCGGGCCGACGTTCGGCTGACCGGCGCGGAGCTTGCCGAGCGGCAGTTGGCGGTGCGCTACGTCAGCCGCGGCGGCGGGGCAATCCTCCACGGCCCAGGCCAGCTCGCTGTCTATCCAATCGTGCCGCTGGCGTGGCACGGCTGGAGCGTCGGCGAGTACCTGCGAAGATTGCAGGCAGCTTTGCAAGGCGCCTTGGGCGAATTCAAAATCCGA
>JAKEHX010000500.1 GCA_022614795.1 Planctomycetaceae bacterium
CCTACCAGTTACTCGTTCGCTACAACCACCGCTGCGGCAAGGAAAATGGCCAAGTGCGGTGGCTGCTGGATATGCTCTGAATTCCCGGACACCCTCAATTATATGCGAGGCAATGATGATCCGCTGGCTGGCTGCTTGTTGGTTGTGTCTATCTTCCCTGGCCCTGGCCCAAGGGGCCGAGAACATAGCCCAGCAAGCCGAGAAAGAGACCAAACCGCTGCCCCCCGACGAAGCTGCAGCAACGATGAAGCTCCCGCCGGGGTTCAAAGCGACGCTCTTCGCCGGCGAGCCCGACCTCGTGCAGCCGATGGCGTTCACTTTCGACGACCGGGGCCGCGTGTGGGTCGTCGAGTGCCTCTCGTATCCGACTTGGAAGGACAAGGGCCCGGGCAGCGACCGCGTCACAATCTTTGAAGACACCGATCGCGACGGCAAGCACGACAAGCGGACGGTCTTTTACGACCAGGGCGTCAACCTCAGCGGCATCGAGATCGGTTTCGGCGGCGTCTGGCTGACGGCCGTGCCCAACCTGATCTTCATCCCCGACGCCAACGCCGACGACAAGCCGGACGGCCCGCCCACGGTGCTCCTCGACGGCTGGGACCTGAAAGCCAAACACAACGTGGTGGGCAACCTCGCCTGGGGGCCCGACGGCTGGCTCTACGGTTGCAATGGCATCCTCTCGAATTCGCTGGTCGGCAAGCCGGGGGCGGCGGCACGGGAGCACGTGGCGATCAACTGCGGCGTGTGGCGCTATCACCCGGTGCGGCACACGTTCGAGGCCTATGCCCACGGCACGACCAACCCCTGGGGACTCGATTGGAACGGCGTCGGGCAGATGTTCATCACCAATTGCGTGATCAAGCACCTGTTTCACGTCCCGCAGGGGGCCCATTTCGAGCGGATGTTCGGGCAGGACATCAATCCGCATTCGTATGCCCTGATGCAAAGCTGCGCCGACCATCAGCACTGGGCCGGCGGGCACTGGACCACGTCGCGCGGCGCGGTCGGGGCCCACGGCGACGCGGGCGGCGGCCACGCCCACAGTGGGTGCATGATTTATCTCGGCGACAACTGGCCGGCCGAGTATCGCGGCGACGTCTTCACGCTCAACATCCACGGCCAGCGGCTCAACCGGGACAAGCTCGCCCATCAAGGGGGCAGTTACATCGCCCACCACGGTGAGGACATGGCGTTCTCGCAAGACCCGTGGTTTCGCGGCATCGCGGTGAAGTACGGCCCCGATGGCGGCGTCTTCATCAGCGACTGGTCCGACACGGGCGAGTGCCACGACTACACCGAAGCGGACTGCGACAAAAGCGGCGGACGGATCTTCAAGGTCGTGTATTCCGCCAACCAGACGCTCGAAAACGCCCTCCTCGGCGCGGTGGGTGCGAAATTCGATCTGTCCCGAAACAGCTCCCAAGAGCTGCTCGCACTCCACACGCACACCAATGAGTGGCATATCCGCCATGCGCGGCGATTGCTCCAGGAGCGGGCCGCGGCTGGCAAACTGGACGAGGCGATTGTCGAGACGCTGAGGTCGCAGGCCGTGACAACGGTCCAGCCCGGCGCTGACCTTGACGAGCGAGGTCGAAAGACGATCGGCAGCCTGCGCTCCGTGCAGACCTTGCGGGCGATCGGGCGATTGGACGACGAGACGTTGACGACGCTCGTCGATCATCCCGATCCGCACGTTGCCGGGCAGGCGATCCTGGCGGCCGTCGATGGCCGCAAGCCTCCGCCGGCGATCCTGCCGATCCTGGCGATCAAGGCCCGGCAACACGGCTCGCGCGGGCCGACGCTGCATATGCACCTGGCGTCGGCCTTGCAGCGGTTTCCACCCGCTGACGCCTGGCCGCTCATCCGGGCGCTCGTCGAAGGTCCGGCGGATCACAACCAGACGCTGATGTACTGGTACGCCCTTGAGCCACTTGTCGCCGGCGATCCACGGCAGGCGATCGCGGCCCTGCCCGACGTGGGAAACCCCCTGATCCGCCAATTCATGACGCGGCGATTGGTGGCGGTGCACGAAGGGGACGGCAAGCCGAACGCCAGCAATGCCTGGGTGATCGATGAGCTGATGAAAACGCTTGTGGCCAGCAAGATGCCGCCAAAAGAGGCCGACGCCCTGCGCGAGGACGTGCTGACCGGTCTCTTGGATGTGTATCGCGGCAGGCGGAAGGTCGATCCGCCGCCGGCTTGGGGCTCGCTCAAGGAAGCGCTCCTCGTGAAGCGCTCGATCGGCCGGCCCGGCGAGTTGGCTGGAGCACTGGGCGTCGTGTATGGCGACCGCGAAGTGATCCGGCGGCAAATGAGTGTCGTCGGGACGCGAACCGCGCCGCTGGAAATGCGCGTCCGCGCGGCGGAATTACTTGCTGGCCGCCGCGAGAGCGAATTCGTGCCGCTACTCATTGGCCTCTTGGAAGACGAGGCATTCCGGCCGCACGCAATTCGAGCGCTTGGCGCATATGACGATCCGCGGATCCCGTCGCGGCTGCTCGGACAATACGTGAACTTTGCACCAGCCGAGCGGCAGGATGTGATTCAGACGCTGACGGCTCGGCCGGCATTTGCACTGGCTTTGCTTGATGCGATCGAGCAGAAGGCAATTGCCAGGCAGGAGGTCTCGGCATTGGTCATCCGCCAATTGCAAGCCCTCGAAGACAAGACCGTCAGCGATCGACTGGCGAAGGTCTGGGGTGAGGTGCGGCCCGCCTCCGCCGACAAGCAACAGCGGATTGCCAATTTCAAGGAGCAGCTTTCGTCGGACACGCTCAAGCTGGCCGACCTCGGCCGCGGCCGGGCCATCTATGCCAAGACCTGCGCGTCGTGCCACAAGCTGTTTGACGAAGGGGGCCGCGTCGGGCCGGAGCTGACCGGCTCGCAGCGGGTCAATCTCGACTATGTGCTCGACAACGTGCTCGACCCGAGCGCGATCGTGCCGCGCGAATATCGGGCCAGCGTGCTGCGGCTGGCCGACGGCCGCGTGGTGCAGGGAGTGATCGTGGAAGAGACGCCGCAGATTGTCGTCGTGCAAACGCCGAACGAAACAGTCCGCGTGCCGGCGGGGGACATCGAGAATCGCAAAGAATCGGGCCTGTCGATGATGCCGGAGGGGCTCTTCGATCGCCTCAGCGGCGACGAGATCCGCGACCTGGTCGGCTACCTGGCCAGCCCGCAGCAGGTGCCGCTATCCGGAAATTAATACGAACATGGAACTTTGTGTCGCGGCCCTAACCCCCGGTCGGCATTGACCTTATGACGCGAGCGACCTAGTATCCTTGTAGCTGTCGGGCGCGTCTGCTGTAATGCGAGACTGTGTTGATTTGGATAAGCCCGAGCCATTGCGGAGTGGTGTAACGGTAGCACGACTGACTCTGGATCAGTTAGTCATGGTTCAAATCCATGCTCCGCAACTAAGTTTTTCTCGGACGCGCTACCTATGTGCTACCGGCTGAGCCGGATTCAGCCCGCACGATTCAATTGGTAGCACGCCGTCTTGATGGGGCGCCGCGAAGATGAATTTGACGCCATCCCAGCACGATGTTGCGAACTCGAACTGACGACGCAGATTCGAGGCGTTGAACGCGGAGAGCAGCACAAGTCGCTCAGTTCCAGCCAAGGATCGGCAGGAATCACAAAACGCCGCTCGTCCGTATAGGCCCGTCGCCAAATGCCTTCAAATGAGTGGTCGAGGATCAAGTACACAGCTTTCGCTGGAACAGACCTTTGTCGTCCCCGCCAATGCGCAATCGCTGTCGTTCGACCTTAGGGAGTTTTTCGATCGCCGCTGGATTCTGAGCACGATAGCCGGGGTCCGACTAGCAACTCGCACCGGGAGAGCCAAAGATGGCGGTGTCCTGCCCTTGCGGCGACCTGGCAAGCCGATCGACGGGAACTTCCAATGATTCTAAGAAGCCGGGCGCGCAAGTTTGTCCGGGTGCGCGGCGTGTGATAGAACGACTGCGCTTCCTCATTAGGGTAATCCCATGAAGTACCTGCTGCTCTCGCTGCTGGCGGTGTTGTGGATTTCAACTCCGGCGCTGGCTCAACGCGACCCGCCGGTCTTCAGCTCCTACCTGCCGAGCATCACGCTTTTCAACGAGCGCGCAACTCTCGACTTTGACTTGCTGTTTTGCAAGGCGGGCGGGCCCATCGAGCACACCGAGCACCAGATGTATGTGCTGGGCTACCTGGAGAAGGATGAGGCCCGGATCCTTGAGCTGGCAGCCGACAAAAAGCTCACCAGCAAAAAGCAGGAGGGCGCGAAGCTGCTCTTGGACGTATTGGAAGAGGAAAAGCTGGCGGCCATCCTCGACACGAAAGTAGCCATGCGCGAAGTAATGAAGCCGGACGAGGAGCAACAGCCGCGAAAACCAGGCCAGGGAGGCCACTCGTACAAGTACTCCTTCAACGTGAACAACGGCTCGCTCTTCAAGACGATCGGCGGCCTGAAGAACTTCAAGGTCGAAATGGAATCGGGCCGCCGCTATTACAACGACAAGTTCAAGCTGCTGATCTTCGTGCCGGTCAACGATTGCAAATATGCGACCAAGGTCCCCAAGGAGCTGCGGGACATGTACGACTTTGCGCACTTTTACGACTCGGACACGATCCTGCTCTATTTCAAGCCCCTGCCCTACCGCTTTCAATTCAAGCCGCCCGACGAGCAGGGTGCTGTCGAGCTCTACGTGGATTGAGCTGGCGGCCCGAGATCGGCTCAATCACACCTGATCGTCCACGCCAAGGGAGCCGGCTGATGAGTCGTGTTGGCCGGGGCCAATTCATGTTCGCGCCGGTCCGCCTCTGGGAACAATTGCCGGCTGGAAATTCGTCGAAGCAGCACGCGGCGATTTGTACGCCGAAGTCACCTGGTCGGCCATTACGGATTGACGACGTTTTGCGGTTTGCCGTTCACGAACGCCACCAGGTTATCCACCGCTAGATTCATCAGCCTGGCGCGAGCTTCCTTGGCTGCCCAGGCAATGTGCGGGGTCACAAGACAATTCTTTGCGGTGAGCAACGGATTGTCGGCCGCAGGTGGCTCCACGGATAGAACGTCGACGCCGGCGCCCGCAATCACGCCCGAGTTGAGCGCGTCGGCCAGATCCTGGTCCACGATCAATGGCCCCCGGGAAGTGTTGATCAACAGCGCCGCTGGCTTCATCAACCGTAATCGCTCGGTGTTCATCAAACCCTGCGTCTCGGGGAATAACGGACAGTGCAGCGACACAACGTCGGAGGTGCGCAGCAAGTCCTCGAGCGTCGCCCAACGGAATCCGTGGTATGGCGGCGGATTCGCCTGCACACTGTCGTGCGCTAGAATAGTCATCCCCAGTGCATGCCCCACTTCGGCCACGCGCCGCCCAATACGCCCGAAGCCCACAATGCCCAGCGTTTTTCCTTCCAATTCCGTGAGCGGCGTTTTCCAGAAGCACCAATCCTTGGATGCCGACCACTCCCCGGCCCTAGCCGCGTCGCTGTGAAGCTTGACGTTGATGGTAAGTTCGAGGATCAAGGCGAACGCATGCTGCGCCACCGATGCTGTGCCGTACGTGGGAATGTTGCACACCGGGATGCCGCGCTGCTTGGCGGCCTTTACGTCGACGACGTTGTAGCCGGTGGCCAGCACGCCGATGTAACGGAGCTCGGGCAATTGCCGCAACGTATCGGTGCTGAGTGGCGTCTTGTTTGTCAGGAGAAAATCGGCGCCGCGCGCACGCTCCACGATTTTCGCCGGCTCGGTCCGATCATACACTTCGATGGGTGCAATTTTCTGGAAGCCATCCCACGACAGATCGCCGGGGTTCAACGTATAGCCATCGAGCACAACAGTTTTCTTCATGAGCGTGGGCCTCCGCCGCAACCATCCAGGGCCAATAACATAAGTGATTGCACGCTGGTTCAACAGCCGAGGATCAGTTAGTCATGGTTCAAATCCATGCTCCGCAACTAAAATTCTCGCCGCCGTCTAATACCTGTCTGCCAGCCGGTTAAAAGCACCTTTTCATTGGCGGGCCGATCAGCAGGCATGGCAGCCCCGGCAACGCCATCACGGGCGGGTCGCCCCGCTCTTCGCGAACCAGCCGCAGGCAAGTTGGGCTAAAATGCCAGAATAGCCCTTGCGGCCAATGAGGGGCAGAGCTTGACTCTTCGGAGGTTCGGCCTATGAGCAATTCAGAAGCGCACATAACTGCGACGGCGGATTTTGCTGACTCGGATACCGTGTCCGAGGAGCTCGCCAAGCCCGAAGGTTTTTTTCAGGGTGCCACCTGGTCGCTGCAAAAACTGGCGGCATGGCTGGAGACAACGAACATCGTGGCCGATGACGAGCTGTCGCAGCGAACGGTCGATGCAACCAAGGCGCTGATTGCCGAGCAAGCGAGGCACGCTGCGGATAGGTTTCGACCCGAGAAATAGGCCGGTGGCAGTTTCAAGGACGCTGCGATGACGCATATCCTGACGAGCTCACGCCGCCAAATTCTGACGGCAGGCGGCGCGGCAGCCGTAGCGGCACTCGCCGGCCAGGCAATTGCAGCGGCGCCTGCGAAGCGGCCCAAAGTCGCGGCGATCTTCACCGAGCTGCGGCATCGTTCGCACGCCTACAACATCCTGACGAACCTCATGGGCCACTGCCTCTTCCGCGGCAAGCGGGTCGACCCGGGGCTCGACGTCGTGTCGTGGTATGCCGATCAAATCCCGGCTGACGACATGGCTCGCGAGGCGTCGGGCCGGCTCGACGTGCCGCTGTTTGGCCGGATCCAGGAGGCGCTGTGCCTCGGCGGGCGGGAGCTGGCCGTCGATGCCGTCCTGCTCATCGGCGAACACGGCGAATATCCAACCAACGACCTCGGCCAGAAAATGTATCCGCGGAAGGAGTTCTTCGACCAGATCGTCGCCGTCATGGAGCGCTCTGGCCGCTGTGTGCCGCTTTTTAACGACAAGCACCTCTCGTATCGCTGGGACTGGACCAAGGAGATGTACGACCGGGCCCGTAAGCTCGGCGTGCCGCTCATGGCCGGCAGCAGCGTTCCCTTGGCCGAACGCCGGCCGCCGCTCGAAATGCCGGCCGCGGCGAAAGTCGTGGAGGCGGTGGCCATTCACGGCGGCGGGATGGAGGTCTACGACTTTCACGGCCTGGAGCTGCTCGAGTCGCTGATCGAATCTCGCCGCGGCGGCGAAACGGGCGTATCGCGCGTCGAGCTGGTGGCCGGCGAGGCGTATGGCAAGGCCCGCGCCGCCCACCGCTGGTCGCCAGCCCTGGAGGAAGCCGCGCTGGCTGCCGAACGATCGGCCGGTTTCAAGCGTCAGCCGCGGCCGATGTTGCGGCCGATGCCAATGCCCGCTGGCCAGGCGGCCGGCGATCATGCGCTACTGGTCACCTACAAGGACGGCACGCGAGCCGCGGTCCTGAAGATTGGCAATACGTCGGACCGATGGAACTTCGCTTGCCGGCTGGAGGGACGCGACAAGCCGCTCGCGACGGCGCTCTTTAACGGACCCTGGGGGAATCTAAATCTGTTCAGCGCCTTGTCGCACGCCATCGCTCACTTCATTCGGACCAGCAAAGCGCCGTATCCGGTGGAACGAACCGTGCTCGTGGGCGGCATCCTCGACGCCGCGATGCACTCGCACCACGCGGGCCGACCGATCGACACTCCTCACCTGGAATTTGGCTATGAACCCCAGGACTTTCGAGCTTTCCGCGAGACGGGCGAAAGTTGGCGGGTCGTGACGATCGACACGCCTCAGCCCACGAAGTTCGAGCCCCAGAAGCCTTGAGCCGTCGCCCACAACGTTGATTCTCGCGCAGGAAGTTGCCACTGCGACTGGCGACGGCCATACTGGCGGCGCCATTTTCCTCCCGAGGGGTCGATGTATGTGGGGAATCCGTTCGTCGCTGGCCGCGTCGTTCGTATTGCTGTCCGTCATTGCTGCCCGCGGAGCCGAATCGAACTGGCCTCGCTGGCGCGGGCCGGGGCAGGACGGGCATACATCGGACGCCAAATTGCCGGTCAAGTGGTCGGCCGACAGCGTCGTCTGGAAGACGCCCCTGCCGGGGATCGGCCAGTCGTCGCCAATCATCTGGGGCGAGCGGATCTTTCTCACTTCGGCTTTGGACGGCGGGCGCGAACGGCTGGTTTTCTGCGTCGATCGGCAGAGCGGCAAAATCCTCTGGCAACAATCCGCCTGGAAGGGTGAGCCCGAGCGGAGCCACGATATGAACGGCTGGGCGTCGGCCAGTTGCGTGACCGACGGCGAGATCGTAGTCGCATTCTTCGGCCGGGGCGGGATTCACGCCTACCAAGTCGATGGAACGCACCTCTGGTCGCGCGACCTCGGCCGGTTCGAGAGCCCGTGGGGCACCGCCGCCTGCCCGATCATCGTGGACGGCATGGTCGTGCAGAATTGCGATGCCGATACCGACGCACAACTCGTCGCGCTCGACAAGCGAACCGGTAAGGATGTCTGGCGAACACCGCGCCGCGACTATCGCGGCTGGAGCACGCCGATCGTGATCGATACGGGCAAACGCCGCGAGTTAGTGCTCAACGGCCACGAAGGGGTGCAAGCTTACGATCCGGCGACCGGCCGCGAGCTGTGGTTTTGCAAGAGCGTGAAAGGTCGCGGCGAGCCCACGGTCACGCCTGTGGGCGAATTGCTGTGCGTCATCAACGGGCTGACCGGGGGCGAAATCTATGCCGTGCGGCCGGGCGGCGACGGCGATGTCACCGCCACGCACATGCCCTGGCACACGCCCCGCAAGGGCGCCCGCGACACTCCGTCGCCGATCGTCGTGGGCAAGTACATCACCACTTGTGACATGAGCGGCATCGGCACCTGTTACGACGCCGACGACGGGCGCGAGTATTGGAAAGAGCGGCTGAGCGGCAAGCTCAGCGGCTCGCCGATCGCTGTCGGGGGGCTGGTCTATTTTCTCAACGAAGCCGGCCGGACCATCGTGATCGAGCCGGGGCCGGCGCTAAAGATCGTGGCGGAGAACGACCTGCCGGCCGGGCGAGGCGAGAGCTTCCGCGCCTCGTTGACGCCGCTGGATGGGCAGTTTTTCATGCGCAGCACGACCGTGCTGTATTGTGTGGGGATGCGGTAGCCTTGGAGTGCGGGAACTTGTTCCCGCTTTGGAAGTTTCGGATTTTAGGATGAAACACGAGGCGCGCCGGTCCAAAATCTGAGAGTGGCGACGAGTCGCCGCACTCCAAATTCCGAAGACGAGCGGAGAACGGATCATGCAACTGACATTGTTTATCGTCGCGGCCTTGTGCGGGGCCGATCCGGTTGAAGACCTGACGTGCCTCCGTGCGGCGCCCGGCGAAACGCCAGCCGCGGCCCTGTTCTATGCCAATCTTCAGGGGCAGGCCATGGCCGCTCTCGACCGGCGGCAGGCGGCGTACGAAGCGCTCAAGACTCCCCAGGATATCGAATCGTACCAGCGGCGCTTGCGGGAATTGATGATCCAGCAGTTGGGCGGATTCCCCGAGCGGACGCCACTCAACCCGCAAGTCGTCGGACGGATCGACGCGGACGACTACGTGATCGAGAAGGTCATCTTC
This sequence comes from Planctomycetaceae bacterium, assembly GCA_022614795.1. Taxonomy (GTDB): domain Bacteria; phylum Planctomycetota; class Planctomycetia; order Pirellulales; family Pirellulaceae; genus CAYLLN01. The sequence goes on from JAKEHX010000500.1 coordinate 9,576, forward strand.
GAAAGCCAGCCACAGCATCACGTGACGGCCAACCTGTATCTGCCGGCGGGCAGCCCGCCGTTTCCGGTCGTGCTGGTGTCCAGCGGCCACAGTCGCACGGCGAAAACCGCCGAGTACAACCAGCGGATCGCGATTGCGCTCGCCCGGCACGGCATGGCGGCCCTGTGCTACGACCCGATTGGCCAAGGCGAGCGGTCGCAGATTCTCGACGGCGACGGCCGGCCGCGATTTACCAGCACGACCCAGGAGCACTTCCTGATCGGCGTCGGCTCGATCCTGGTCGGCGCCAACACGGCCCGCTACCGCGTTTGGGATGGCATGCGGGCCATCGACTACGTGGCCAGCCGCCCGGACCTCGATCCCAAGCGGATCGGCTTTACCGGCTGCTCGGGCGGAGGCACGCTCACCAGCTACGTGATGGCTCTCGACGAGCGGGTCGCTTGCGCCGCTCCGGCCTGTTATCTGACGACGTTTCGGCGGCTGGTGGAGACGATCGGGCCGCAAGATGCCGAGCAAAACATTTTCGGGCAACTTACCGCGGGACTCGACCAGCCTGATTACGTCCTCCTGCGTGCGCCGCGGCCGACTCTCATCAGCGCGACGACCGGCGACTACTTCGACATTCAAGGGACGTGGGACAACTATCGCCAGGCGAAG
>JAKEHX010000501.1 GCA_022614795.1 Planctomycetaceae bacterium
GCGAATCGAGCACAAGGAGCTGGTGAAAGCCGAAGGGGGCAAGATCGGCACGATCGTCACGCGGAATGAATGGATTGGCCCGGACGGCGGGAAAGTGCTGGCAGATGAGCGGACGCTGCGGCTGGGCGCGGAAGCCGACAGCCGCTGGATCGATTTCGATGTCACGCTCTCCGCGCTGGCGGACGAAGTGAAGTTCGGCGACACGAAGGAAGGGTCATTTGGCCTGCGGATCGCCGAGTCGATGCGGACCGACCGCAAGATGGGAGGCAAGATCATCACCAGCGAAGGGCTCGAGGACGACAAGGCCTGGGGCAAGCCGGCGGCGTGGGTCGATTACCACGGCCCGGTCCAGGGCGAGACGCTCGGCATCGCGATCCTCAACCATCCGTCGAGCTTCCGCTATCCGACCGGCTGGCACGTACGGACGTACGGCCTGTTTGCTGCCAATCCCTTTGGCGAGGGAGATTTCCGCGGCGAGAAGGTCGAGACGGCGCACGTCATGAAAAGGGGCGAATCGCTGACGCTTCGCTACCGGGTGATCTTCCACAAGGGGGATGAGAAGGCGGGGAAGATCGCGGAGGCGTTTGCGAAGTATTCGAAGGAGTGACCGGTGGCCGCCGAGACGCCCCAGCAACTTGTTCCCAGGCTCCGCCTGGGAACACACTTCTTCGAGGCTCTGCCTCGCAGAGAAGCCAACAGAGGTCGCTCATGTCCCGCACTCGCTACCGCTTTTCCGGCAAGCGCCAACCGCACTTCCTGACGTCCACGATCGTTGGCTGGTTACCGGTTTTCACACGCCGCGAAGCAGTTCAAATCCTGCTCGACTCCTGGATGTATTTACAACAACACCAGCGACTCACGCTGTTTGCTTACGTCGTACTGGAGAATCACGTCCATTGGATCGCAGCGTCCGATGACCTGAGCAAAGAGGTCGGTGACTTCAAGTCGTACACAGCCCGTCGCATTATCGATTTGCTCGAGTCGGCTGGAGCCAAGATGCTCCTCGATCTTCTGGCGTACTTCAAGCTGAAGCATAAGATCGATCAGGATTATCAGCTTTGGCAGGAGGGGAGCCATCCGGAGGCGATCGAGTCGCATGAGATGATGGTCCAGAAGCTGGGGTACATCCATAACAATCCGTTGAAGCGCGGTTATGTGGACGAACCGGTCCATTGGCGGTATTCGAGCGCGCGGAACTATGCGAGGCAGCAAGGGTTGATTGAGGTTTGCACGGATTGGTGAGGGCGGCGAGGCAGAACCTCCCAGAAGTGCGTTGCGAGGCGGAGCCTGATAGCAGATGGTGGCAGTAAATGGCGAGTCGAGTATGTCCGCTGAAACGAAGCAGTTGTCACAGCTCGACGAGGCAGAGCCTCGGAGAAGTTCGTTCCCAGGCAGAGCCTGGGAACGAGAAGATAGCGCCGACTGCTATTCCGCTGGCGAGCGGGGAGCGATGGCGTGGGGGCGGGAGCTAAGGGCGTGGCTGTTCGGGCCGTTGATTCGTGTGCTGGCGGCGGCGGGCGTCACGGCGGATCAGATTACGGCAGTGTCGCTGGCCGCTGGATTGGCGTTTTGTCCGCTGTGGTTGTGGCCGATGGGGCCAGCATGGGCAAAACCGGTGGCGCTGGCCGCGCTTCTCCTGCATGTTTTCCTGGACGGACTCGATGGGCCGCTGGCCCGCCATCTGGGGACTGCCTCGCGGCGGGGATCGTTCACCGACACGCTGGCGGATCAAATCGTCGTCACGGCCACGACGCTCGCGCTGATGGCCAGCTCGCCGCCGACTTTGGGCGTGTGGGTCGGCGGCGCTTATATCTTCTGCTACGCGATGGTGGTTGGCTTTGCGATGGTCCGTAGCGCGCTGCGTGTGCCCTACTCGTGGCTCATTCGCCCTCGGTTTTGGGTCTATGGCTGGATTGCAGTGGACCAGTACCTGTTGCCGGGGTGGATGGAGGTTGTCGTGGGCGTATTCACGGCGATCCTGGCCGTGAAGCTGGCGAGCGGGTTTGTCGCGATCCGGCGGATGTTGTAGCCGAGCGAGCTTGGACCAAACGCAACGGCTGGTTATCATTTCAATATCCGCCCCGCCCGTCCTGCCGTCGCCACGACGGTCCCGCCTTTGGAGCCTGCCGATGCTTCGCCACACGCTGCCGCTCTTGGTGCTCGCTCTAGCCTCCTCGGCACTTGCCGCGGATCTCGCCCCCTGGCCGACCTTTCGCGGACCAGAGCGGACCGCGATCTCGCCCGATACGGGGCTGTTGAAAGCCTGGCCGCCAGGGGGCCCGAAACTGGTCTGGGAAACCGTTGGCGCGGGGGGCGGCTACTCCAGCCTGGCGATTGTCAACGGCCGAATCTACACGTTTGGCGACGGTCCCACGGCCGCGGCAGAGAAGGCGGCATTCCTGAGCTGCTTTCAGGCCGCCGACGGCAAGCAACTTTGGACCAGCAAGGTCGGTGAAGCCTGGATCCGCAATTACGAGGGCGGGCGATCAACTCCCACGGTCGATGGCGATCGGATCTATATCATCACCCCCCACGGCACACTGGTCTGCTGTGACACGGCTTCCGGCAAGGAAGTCTGGAGCAAGGATTTCAAGAAGGATTTCGGCGGCAACAAAGGGGATGGCTGGGGCTACAGCGAGTCGGTCCTGATCGATGGCGAGCGGGTCGTCTGCACGCCGGGGGGACCGAAGGCGACGATGGTCGCGCTCAATAAGCTGACCGGCGAAAAGATCTGGCAGGCCGACCGCGAGGGCAACCGGGGAGCGGGCCACTCGTCGATCGTCGTCGCCACGATCGGCGGCACGCGAGTTTACGTACAAACGACTTCCAGCGGCCCGATGGGTGTGCGGGCGGACGACGGCAAACTGCTGTGGACCTACAAGTTTCCGCCGATTACAGCCGTCATTCCCACGCCGGTGGTCCGCGGCGATCTGGTTTTTGCCACGGCGGGCTACGGTCCTGGCGCCGGGGTGCTCCTCAAGCAGGTCCCCGATGGCGACGGCGTGAAGGTGGATGAGGTTTATCCGCCGCAAGGGGACCTGAAGAACAGGCACGGCGGCGTCGTGCTCATTGGCGATCATCTCTACGGCGACAACGATCAGCGAGGAGCGCCGTTTTGTGCCGAATTCCTGACTGGGAAAGTCATCTGGACGCGCGGGCGGAACGAGGGACCGGGCAGCGGTTCCGCGGCGATCGCCGCTGCCGACGGTTGCCTTTACATCC
>JAKEHX010000502.1 GCA_022614795.1 Planctomycetaceae bacterium
GATCAAGCGCGGAGCCAAGTGCAAACGAATGGCCTGCGCCCTCGACCCCGACTACCTGCTCCGCGTGATTCACAACGCTAAAATCGATGCGTAAGCCCTGCGGTCGCACCCCCAAGAGACTACGACTCTATGACCCCAGCACGTCAAGCAAAATCAGATTCGGGTGAGTCGAATCGCTCAGCGGCGATATTGTGGGGAAATCTACGGAACGGTTACGCGGAAGTCTGCCTCTGCCTTGAAGTCGCTGATACCGGCTGGATCACCTGTGACAAACATTGCGCGAATACGATTGTCAGGAGAGAGAGGACTGAATCCCGGCAATGGATCATTCGGCGTCTCGTCCCAAATGCGCGCCTGAAGTGGCTGTTGACTTGGAACAGGAATGAATTGGGTGCAATAGATGATTTCGTCAAATGTAAGGCCTTCAATGAAGATGACGTCCACGAGCGGCGCCGCGGTTGGATTTGCGGTGGAGCTCTGCTGGATTGTCGTGGCCATTTGCCATCCACCCCCCAACCGCACGACATCGACAGTGCTCGCGCCGATCAGTGCATCGACGCGCGCCCCGTCTTCGACGTCGGGGGCGTCGCCGCCGCGATGAGCGAATAGCCAGAACTCGCCACGCAATGTTGCATTCGCGACAGGTGGCTGCGTAGCATGCTGACCGACGTTGAATGCCGTTTCGACAAGCGCAGCCGTCGCCCAGTGTCCCCAGGTGGTATCGGTATACCCTTCGCCTTCGCCAGCGACGAGTACGTTAGCCATCGCGCTAATGACCGTATCAACCTCTGCAAGCGTATCTGTCGCTCCGATGGCCGTGATGCAATTCGCTTCACCCGTAACTTGCATCGTCCCGACGCTATCATATGCTTGGAAGCTTGCACTGCTCGCGGCGTACGCGATTGTGTCATTGGTGTGGGTCGAAGCACTATGGCGGCCCGTGACGTCCAAGATTGTCACGGACGTGCTTGGCGCTACGACAGTTGGATTGGTGAGCGCTGGTCCGGTTGCTGCGCGCGTTAGGGGCAAATCGTAGGATCCTTGTGCAGTGACGGTGCGCGTCGTGGAGAGCACAATTAGCGGAATTGCTACAAGTAGTAGTACCCATTTCATCGCAACACCCCCTTCCCAAGATTTGAGAGTCTGTTGGGTCTCGCAGGAAGATTGCCCACGTGCGCCACAGATTTTATGATCCGACTATTTCGTGTCAATCGTTTTGAATTCGCGAATCGTAAGAAAAGCGAAAATGACAAGGTGTGTCACGGGATGTGAATCTTTATTCAGTTTGACTGATTCGATCGAAGTGGAGTTTTTGTTGTAACTCGCACGGCATTCGGAGTTTAGACACGCCCGTGGATTGGCCGGGATTGGCCGCGCTAGCTACGGAGTTGATTCGACGTAAGTCAGTTGTCGGAACAAGGGTTAAAGTGTTGTTTGCCGCTGGGAATTACGGTTCTTGCATTGATGACCACTACGCGAACCATAGCGCAAAACACCCGCGAAGAACCGGCTGCTTGGCAAGTCTGGCTGCCGCAGGTCGTTTTGCCGGCGGCCGTATTGCTCCTCACGCCGGCTTATTGGCCGCGGTGGGCGGTCATGTGGCTGCTCGTTGTGGCCATCTATGCCGGCTGGAAATGGGTCAGTTGGCTGGCGAGCGGGAGGCGTGAGCCTCCCGATAGGGTTCCCTCCCAATCGACCACGCTACGCCATCGGGGTGCTTACGCACCCCGCTCGCCTGCGTCGCCTTGGAAACACATCGCGTACCTGGTGCTTTGGCCGGGGCTCGACTCAGCCGCCTTCCTGGGCGATCGCAAGCCGCCGCAGCCGAAACTGGCCGAGTGGCTGCTGGCGGCGGCCAAGCTGGGACTAGGCGCGGCGCTATTGTGGGTTATCGGGCCCCGCACTGCGCCGCAGCAAGAGCTACTGCTGGGCTGGATCGGGATGATCGGGATGGTGCTCGTGGCCCATTTTGGATCGGTGCACATGCTGAGCTGTTTCTGGCGGTCGGTGGGAATCGACGCCAAGCCGCTCATGGACTGGCCGATTGCGGCGACGAGCGTCAGTGACTTCTGGGGCCGCCGCTGGAACACAGCGTTTCGCGACCTGGCCCACCAGTTCGTCTTTCGCCCGCTGGTGCGGCGCTGGGGCGGGGCCTGGGCGATCGCCGCATCGTTCGTGTTCAGCGGCCTGGTCCACGACCTGGTGATCTCGGTTCCGGCTCAAGCAGGCTACGGCTGGCCGACGCTCTACTTCCTCCTGCAAGGCGCGGCGGTATTTTTCGAGCGCAGCCGGCTGGGCAAGGCGCTGGGCATCGGCAGCGGCTGGCGGGGGTGGCTGTTTGCGGCGATCGTCATCCTTGGCCCGGCCTGTTGGCTCTTCCATCCGCCGTTTGTCGAGGCGGTGATCGTGCCATTCATGCGAGTGATCGGCGCTGCGCCGCCGGTTTGAAGGGAGCGAACTCCATGCGCGAAAGCTTGCCCATGCTGATTTTCCTGGCGGGACTGGGGCAGCTGTCGGTGCTCGCCGCCTCGCTACTAGTCCCGATTCGCCTGAATTGGCGCGAGGCACTGGAGCCGCTGCCCAAGCTGCACCGGCAGATGTACTGGGTCTATGGCGGCTACGTGGTGCTGGCGATCGTCGGGCAGGGGATGGTGAGCACTTTTTGCGCGGCGGACCTGGCGGGCGGCACCTTGCTGGCCCGCGGGGTGTGCGGTTATATGGCGGTTTTCTGGGGCCTGCGGCTGGCATTGCAAGGGGTGCTCGACGTGCGGGAGCACCTGACGCGGTGGTGGCTGCGGGCCGGGTATTACGCCCTGACGGTGCTGTTCGCCTGCTTCACGGCTGTGTTTGCACTGGGGGCGGTTTGGCCCAAGTAGCAGGCACACTCCGTCTGCCGTCTCTGGCAACGGCACACGGAGTGTGCCTACTACTATGCCGATTGAAACCGTCCCGAGCGGGCCGCTATATTGATCCCCGACCCGCAGTCGATGGAGAAGGAGACCCGCAATGCCCAAAGCCGCCGCTGCCCCTGCCCCGCCCGCTTCATTCATTCATGAGATCGGAGAAACTGCCGGAAACGTGTGGCAAGTCTTGAACGAGAACGGACCGATGTCGCTAGCCAAATTGGTGGAGCGGATCGGCGGCAACCGCGACGTGGTGATGCAAGCGGTGGGCTGGCTGGCCCGCGAAGGCAAGCTAGACATCAGCGAGACCAAACGGGGAAAGTCGCTCACGCTGAAGGATGAAGGACGAATGTCGAAAACTGAATGACGAATGCGGACACTCGTCATTCGTCATTTGATTCGACATTCGTCATTCACCGCGCCGTTTCTTCATACAGAGGCAGGTGGCGGTAGAACACTTCCAGCGACAAGAGATTGAGCGTCGTGACGTAGAGCCTGCCGCCGTGCGGCCCCCAGCGGTCGGGCACGGCGCCCTTGGGGTCCCAGCTGCCCGCAAGCGGGCCGGAACGGACCTGCGACTGCACGATTAGCGGGTGCAGGCGCGCGTTCCACCGTTGCCAGTGCTCGCCCCCCATGTGGAACATCACCTGCGTGCCGTAATACCAGTAGTAGGTGTCGCGCTCGGGCTGGCGCGGCGTGCCGATCGCCGGCAGATTCTGGCCGAGATACTCGGCCCCGCGGATCATGTTGCCGTTGTCGCGCCGCCAACCCGAATAAAGCCGCATGAGCAAACCCACGGCGGTCATCGTCTTGCTCGACGTGCGGCCGTGCCGCTGCTCGGGCGTATCGGGGGCAAAGGGATTGTAGCGATACAGGTGCGCCTGGCCGGACGATTGCTGGGCGGTGTCGAGCCATTTATCGATCCGGGCGTAGGTCTCCTTCGGAACGTCGAGTCCCGCCAACTCGCCGCTCTTGAGGGCCATCATCATCCAGCCCGTGACCGAGGTATCGGTGTTCAGGCCGGGCGAATAGCGCCAGCCGCCCCCCTTTCGATCCTGGCTGGCGACGATGAAATCGAGGGCTTTCTGAGCGGGCTGCTTCAGTTCCGGGTCCTGCGTCATGCCATAGGCCTCGCAAAGCGCGAGCGCGGCCAGACTGTGGCTGTAGAGCCAGACGCTGCGATTCGATTCGTCGTCGAGCGGCACGAACAGATCGCCGTTCTCCTTTTGCGATCTTGTAAGAAAATCGAGGCCGTTGCGGACGACGTCCTTGTATTGATGCTCGCGGTGGTTGTATCCGGCCCCCTGAAAAGCGATGATCGCCAGGGCCGTCGCGGCGGTGTCGGTGGCGAGCTGGGCCTCTTCAGGAAAACCCTGGAGCGACCAGCCGCCGTCGGGCGCCTGGTAGCGGGCCAAAAACGCGAGTCCGCGATCGATGGCCTCTTCGGTTTGCGGACCGGGGACGCCCTTGCCGCCGGCCGGTTGATCGCCGGTCCTGCGGGCACCCCGTCCAGAGAATGCGTCAGCCGTCGCGATGGCCGACGTGCTCACGCTCGGCAGGCCGCCGACCGTGCTCTTCAGGAAGCGTGCCGAGCGCAATTGAACATTCAAGCTTTCCTGGCGTGCCTGCCGCGTGTTGATGCCGACTTGCGGTGTGTACTCGGTTGCCAGGCCGCCGGGCCCTTCGGGAGCTTCGATATTCACTGCCAGCGCTTCGCCCGTCTGCTTGCTCATCGGCGTCGTGCCGGCCCCTCCCATGATGTGATCCATGTCGGCTTGCGTGACGGCGGAGTCGCTTCCCATCGTGGGAATCTCGGCGACGCGCGTAGAGCCGGCTGCCAGGTCGGTTGCCGCGGCGCGGCGGCCTGGGGCGCCCACATTGGCCAGAGCGCTGACGGCGGGGCCATCGTCCGTGGATGGCGAAGCCTGCCGGCGACCGGGTCCATCGCCTGGCGCTGCGGCAGCGGGCGCATCTGCCACCTCCGAACCGGCAAGTGCACCGATCGGACCGGTGGTCGGCGGCCCTTGCGCGCCGCCGGCGAGTCGGCTGGCTTCAATACCGCTCGCCTCCAGCGGCGCACCATCCGCAGCACCGCTCGACGCAGGTGCGCCCGCCAGAGCAATTGTCTCCGCTTGCGTGCTTGCGGCTATCGTCGGCCCCGCAGTGGCACGAGCCGGCGACGCCGTTCCGCCGCCGAGCGCGGTTTCGCCCGGTGCGGCGTCGGCCGCTTCAGCTCGGGAGAGTGTCAGGCTGGCGGCCAGGTCGGCCTCGTTGCGGCCGCCAGGTTCCGGCTCGCCCGCCGCAAGGGGCGCGCCACCCGCAGGTGCACCGCCTTCGCGATTGGTGCGGGCGATCGCAACGGCGGTGGTGGCCACCTCCAGCGATGCGCCGGGCGCGCCGCCGTCACCCGCTTCGCCCGCTGGCGAGGAGGGCGCATCTGCCGCGACGGGTCCGGCGATGGCGAGCTGCGGCGCTCCGCCCAGTGCCGCTCGTGCCAGTCGCCGCGCCTTCTCTTCTTCGTCCTCCACGCCCGGCTCGCCGGCTGCTGCCTCGCCGCCGCTGCGACCGGCAGTGTTGTCGTTGCGGCTCAGGTTTGTCCTGGCGAGCAGTGCAGCGGTATTTGCCTCGGCCAGCGGTCCCGCTTCCTCCGCCCTCGACGGGCCGCCCGACGCGGTCGCTTCGCCGCCAGCGACCGTCCGAACGGCGGCGATCGACGTCGGAGCGACTTCGCTTGCCGCGGGTTGGCCGCCGGACGCCCCCTCGGGTGCCGCCACGTTGCCGGCCTCAGCGGCAGTTAGCGAAACCTGCGGACTGCCGCCGGAGCTGGTCTGGCGGGCGAGTCGCGACGACTGAGTGGTCAGATTGAGTTCTGGCTGTCCGCCGCCCGAAGCCCGCCGCATGCCTCCTTCGGCAACGGTTTGAGTCGGACCCAAGTCTACTTCGCCCGTTCCTTTGGCGGCGCTGACTGCGGCTCTCTCGGCCGACGAGTCGGCTCGCGTCAGCGCAGCGCCGCTGGAGGCGGTGAGTTCCGCCAGCTCCGTGCTGCCGCCGAGCGTGCCCGATTCCATCGACTGGGCGAGCGTGGACGAGGTTGGAGACTCAGCACCCGCTCGTGAACGGGCGACGCGAGCCGGGCTGCTTGGCGAGAGCGCGTCGCCCGGCGGGCCGCTTTGAGTCGCCTCGGTCCGCCGCGCTGCGCCCGAGGCCGTCAGAGCGGGACTGTTGCCGCCGGGGAGCGAGCTATCGACGTTGGGGGAGCTGCCGCCGCCAGCCACGCCCGATTGGCCGCGCGAAAGGGCCATGCGGCCCGGCGCGATCGACGCCTGCCCCGTCGCTGCCGCCCCAGTGCTGGCCGGGCTTTCCACGGCAACCGGCGAGCTGGCCGTCTCTGCCGAGGCAAGCGCTCGGCGTGGCGAACCCGCGGCTTGCGCGCTGGCATCAATTGTCGGAGCGTTATTGACATTCGCGCGCGACGTGCCGCCTTGAGCAAGCTGACTGGCGGGGCTGTTGGCTTGGGCGGTTAGGTTCGGCTGCGTTATCGATGCGCCGCTGGCCGCCGGCGCCGATTGCCGCGCGATCGTGGCCGAAGACGGGCCGGGATTCGCCGTGCCGGCGACCTGGGGACCCGCATTGGCCGGCACATCGCCCACCGTTGTCACCACGTTGGCGACGGCGCCTTGCGTGCTGCGACTACTGGTGGCCACGCCCGACTGGGCCGCGGTCACGGGCGAGTCGATCGTCGCCGAGCCGGTTGAAGCGGACCGCCGAACAAGTGCCGGCGCACTGGCCGGCTCACTAGTGGCCGAGGCTACCGCGGACGGTGCTGGGTCTCCGGCGGATCGAGCAGCCGCAGGATTCTCAGTTGCTTGTCGCCGTGTCGCGGTGCTGGTTGGAGAAACCTCCGCGGCTGAAGCACTGGCCACTACGGTCCCAGTGGCCGCATCCGCAACTTGCGGCGCGCTGGGGAGGCTCGGCGCGCCGGTCTGCCGAGTCAGCATCGGCGCAGCCGTGGGATTCGTCGAGGCCGTCGGTCCTTCGCGGCCCTGCGTACGTGTGAGGCGAGCCGCTGGTTGCGAGGCCACAGCCGTGATGGGTTCGCCTGCCGCGATCTCCGCCCGTCGCGAGGAAGTGACCTGTGCCGCGGCCCGCTCGATGCGGCTGGCGACATCGGATGCCTCGACAGTCGTGGGGGATGCCGCACCCGGCGAAGTGTTCGACGACGTCGCCGCTGCGGCGGTCGCAACGTCCGGCCGTGACGTGCTGCGGGGCTGGCGATTGGCCACAGGCGACGGCGAAGCAGCGACAGCTTCCGGCTCTGGCTCGGCGGGACTCTGACGCCGCTGGGCCGCCGCGGCCGTGTCGCGCGTGGTTTCGGGAACCGGCTCGCTCGTGGCACGGGCGACCTGCGGGCTCGTCGTTGTCTGACGCGTGGTCGTCGTATTCGCGGGCGCTACCGCGGTCTGCGATGTCTCCCGCGACGGTGAGGAGGTTTCGTTCGCCGCAATTTGCGTGCGCGGAGTCGCGGCTGGCTGGGCTAGCTGCCGCCGGAGCGTCGGCTGTGCCGCGGTCTCCGGCGCTGGCGCACGAGCCTCCGCCCGGCGGGCCACCCGCGCCGCAGTGGCTTCGCTGGTCGTTGGCTCGGCTGTCGTCGTCCTGACTGTCGTGGCCGGCTGCGTCGCCTGCCGCTCGACCGTCGCCGTGCTCGCCCGCGCTTCGATCCCAGCCGAGGGAGTCTGGGTGACGCTCGGCGTATCGACGAGTTGGCTGATCTTCAGCTCCGATGGAAGCGACTGCCTGCTGAGCCTGCTTCCTTCCTCGGCTTGGCGCGGGGCAGCTTCGTTCGGCTGGTTCCTGCGGAGGACATTGGGTTCGGTAGTGGCCACGTTTTCCGGCACTGGCACAGGCTGCGGGTCCGGCGGCGACTTTGGTTCGTCGGCGACATCCTGGCGGGCGATCTCTTCGGGCCTTCGGTCGGGCTCGGGCGTTCGCGTCTCCAACGGTCGCTCAAAGTCCTGGCGCGGCCTGTCCTCCTCCGGCAGAAACACCTCGGGCGGGTATTCGGGAATCAGCTTTTTCGGGCGCGGCTCGACGATCACTTCGTCCGGCTCGCGGCGGCTGGCCACGAGGCCGCTCAAAAGCTCCGTTTCGACCAATTGCACGACGAGGGCGACGTGCAGAATCGCGCAGATGACCACCGACAGTTGGAGCGAGCGCCGCACAAACCGGTTGTCCACATAGCGAAACGCCACCATGAAGGCCGCGACCACGAGCGGAATGGCCACCAGGCTCGTCCAGGCACTGGCATACCAAGGCACGCCGGCAAACGGTAGATAGGCCGCGCTGACCCCCATCAAGAAACCGCCCAGCACGACCAGGGCGATATACACCGGCCAGAGGTGCTCGTCGAAATACTCGCCGCGGCCCTCTTGGACCTTGCGGATCACGCGGCGGATTTTGGCCATGGGTCGATCCGTCCTCTCGTGCTACGGCTGGCCGGCAGTCAACGACGCCGAGTATTCGCGAATTCCTGCTTCGTTGCACAGCCGCATCGCGGTGGCCACAAAGTCCCAAGGGCAGCGCTTGTCGGCACGGACATTCGCCGTTTGATTGGTCGGATTATCGATCGCCGCCTGCCGCAGATAGCGGGCCAGCTCGCGCTCGTCGAGCCGTCTGGAATTGATGTAATACCGCCCACTCTGATCGATGTTGATGTAGATCACCTTGGGCGGAGAAGTCAGCGGCATCGCCAGAGTCCCCTCAGGAAGATCTACCTTCAAAGCCCGCTCTTCGCTGGCGAACTGGCTGACCACCATGAAGAAGATCAGCAGGTTGAACACCATGTCGATCATTGGCGTCAGGTCCAAGAGGCTCAGCGCCGTTCCTTTATTGAGTTTGACCGGCATGGCTACTCCTTCGCTGCCAGCGACGGAGTTGCTAATGCCGGCGACGTCAAACCAGAGTTCGGGCGGTCGCTCGTGGCCGCCTCGCCGTCCCCCGCATGCCGGTTGAATCGCAGCCGCCCTTCGTAGCGTTCCAATTGCGGCACGAGGCTGAAGATCAGCTCGTCGATTTCGCGGAAGGCGCCCTGAATGCGTCCCTCGAAGTAGTGCGAGAAGAAGGCCGCGGGAATGGCGACACACAGGCCCGCGAATGTCGTGACCAGCGCGGTATAAATGCCGGCGGCCAGCACCTGCGTGCGGTCTTGCTCGGCGGCCAGGATCGTGAGCTGGTGGAACGCCATGATCATGCCCTGGATGGTTCCGATCAGCCCGAGCATCGTCGCCAGCGAGGCCGAGATATTGAGCCAGCGGACATTGGCATAGAGCTTGTCGGCTTCGCGCTGGCTCGCTTGCGCCACGGTGCTTTCGATCTCGGATACCGGCCGGCCCACTTTGAGCAGCATCGCCCGGATTACGTTGGCCGCCGCCGAGGGATTCTCCTGGCACAGCTTGTACGCCCGCCGCGGATCGAATGTCCCTTGTGAGCCGCCTAGCTGGCCCAACCCCGCGACGAGCGGCTCGGGCAGGACGCGGCTTTGGCGCAGTCCGATGAACCGCTCGATCACAAACGTCCCCGCCAGCAGCGAGAACCCGAAGATCGGGATCATAAATAAGCCGCCGGCCATCGCCAGCGACCAGATATTGATCGATTTGCCGATGGGCGACGGCACGGGAGCGGCGGCGGCTGATTCGCCCGTGGGCGCGGGCTCGCTGCTTGGGCCGGCCACATCGGCAGGTTGCTGCGCCAGTACGGGGAGCGGACCGATGCCACTCGCCAGGATGTAGAGAATCGCTCCGGCCGTGCCGATCCACATGGCCAGGCGGAGATACGACAGATTATTTGTGGACATCAATCAGCCTCGCACGTTCCGTTCAGACCGCGACTGGCAGGATACAATCCTGCCCCACTACAGTTTGCCCCACTACAGTTTGCTAAGCGCTTCCAGCCGCTTTTTGGCCTCGCCGGCCAGCTCGTGGCCCGCGTGCTTGTCCGCAACGAAGGAGTAGAAGCGTTTGGCGTCGGCAATCAGTTTTTGCTTGGCAGCGGCGTCGTTGGTGGCCGAAATCTGCAATTCAGCCACCCGGCCCGCCTCGTAGCCGCTCTTGGCTTGCCAGTTCTTCGTTTCTGCCGTCGCCTGCTCGCCGCCGAAGCCGAACATCGCCCGCTGAAATTCGCGGCTGGCATTGTCATATTTCTTCTGCTCGAAATAGACCTCGCCCATCATGAAGCGGGCCCGTGCGCCGACGTGATCGCGCGACTTGCTCGCCGCCGCTTCATAGTCCTTGAGCGCTTCGTCGGCTTGGCCCGCGTTCTGCCTGGCCCAGGCCAGCTCGTAAAGCGCCTCCGGCAAAAGCGGCGTTGCGGGGTGTTTCGCGGGAATCTCCGCGAGCAGCTTCTGGGCCTCGGCCCACTGCTTGAGCTGCGACGCCGTCTGCCCCCCGTGCAAGAGCGTGAGCACCGCAATGGCGGGCGTGCTGGCCTTCGTCTTGACCGCCGCCTGATACGCGGGCCACGCCTCCTGGTATTTCTCCAGCCGGAACAGGCATTCGGCCTTCATGAACGTCGCGTCGGCTGCCAAGGGCCCCTGGCCATATGCCGCGAGTTGATCGCTGAATTGCTTGAGTGCCTCGTCGAACTGCTTGAGCTGGAAGTGCGACCAACCGAGCTTATAAGCTCCCTTCTCGGCCAATTCTCCCGGCGGCGCCTTGGCTTTGGCGGCGGTGTAAGCCTTCACGGCCTCGGCGTATTCCTTCTTTTCATAACGGTCTTCGCCGACGTGGAACGAAGCTTCCGCGGCCAGGGGGCTATTGGCATACTCGGCGGCCAGGCGGGCAAAGTGGTCCGCCCCCTCGGCGTGCTTTTCCTGCGACTTCAGCGACCAGCCAAGCTCATAAAGCACCTTGTCGGCGGCAGCGTATTTGGGATCAGCCGCCAGCAGATCGGCAAACGTCCTGGCCGCGCCGGCATGGTCGTTAAGAGCGGTCTGGGCGAGCCCGCGCTCATATTGTGCGTCCGACTTGTGTGCCTGATCGGGATTGGTCTTCAAATAGGCATCGAGATCTTCGATTGCACCCTTCGCGTCTCCAGCCTGACGGCGGCACATCGCCCGGCCCAACAGCGCATCGGCCTTCAAGGTGTGGTCGGGAGACTTGGTGAGAAGTGCCGTAAACGACTCCGCGCCGGCCGGAAACTCCTTGGCCTTGAGCTGCGCCCATCCCTTGCCGTATTGGGCGTAAGGCGATAGCGGCGACTCGGGCCACTTCGTCGCGACAAGTTCGTACTCGGCCTGGGCGGATTTGAAATCGTCCGCGGCAAACGCCAATTCGCCGAGGCGATAGTGCGCCTGATCGAGCAATTGGCTCGACGGGAATTCAGCAACGGTCTTTTGCAGGCTGGCCTTGGCTGCTTCCCGATTTCCTTGTTTCGCTTGTGCCCGTCCGAGCAGCACCAAGGCTTCATCAGCTTGTCGCCACTTCGGGTTGGCTGCGAATGACGCAGTCAGGGCCTTCTCGGCGTCGGCGAACTTGTCCGTGAAGAAGTGGCTGGACCCGATCAGGAATTGGGCTTCCGCGACGGCGTCGGCCCCCTTGAGCGAACCGACGATCGGCGAAAGCGCGGCGATCGTCTCGGGATATTTCTTCTGCAAATAGGCCACCAGCCCCTGCCGCACTCGCCACGCGTCAACGTCCGGGTGGTCCTTGGCGGCCGCGACCAGCTCCGCATAAGCCTTCTCGGCTTCGGGGTACTTCTTCAGCTGCAACAGCGACTCAGCCGAGACGTACTTCACGTCCAGAACGAGCTTGTCCTGCGGATAAGCTTTGAGAAAATCGGCCGCCAGCTTCACCGCCTGGTCGTACGACTTCAGATCCAAGGCCGCAAATGCCGCGTTGTATAGAGCTTGCGGCGCGACCTCGTGCTGAGGATGATCTGCTGCCAGCTTGGCATACAGGGCAAGCGACTCGGACCGTTTCTCGGGAATCTCATAGAGGGCGTCGGCCTGGTCCATTTTGAGATTGACCAGATACGGGCTTTGGCCGCCAGACGAAAGCTGTTTAGCGGCCAAATCGGCGGCCTCGGCGGGCTTTTTGTTCCTCAGCAGAATCCGGCACACCCAGTGGGCGGCCTCGGCGCTGTTGGCGTCTTTTCGCTCGACCGCCTTGCTGAGCCAGGTCGTCGCCTCATCAAGCTTGTCGGCCTTATAGAAGCAGCGTCCCGCGGCAATCGTCGCGTCAGCCAAATACGCGGACTGAGCAAAGTCCGTTGGAATCTTTGCATAGAGCGTTCCCGCTTCCGCGAACTTATCTTGCTTGGCGACACAAAAGGCTTGCCGGAATATCGCGTGATCGGCTGAGGCAAAGTCTTTCACGGCAGCGGCCTCGGCGAACAACTTGGCCGCCCCAGCGGCGTCGCCCGCCTGAAGCACCGTCTCGCCCTTGCGCATCTTCACTTCCGTGGCCAATGAGCTGGTGGCGAACTCCTTGAGAAACAGATCGTACGTCGCGCCCGCTTCGGGAAACTTGCTCAGCTCTTCCTGGGCCACACCGAGGGCATAAAGTGCATCAGCCCGCCGCGCCGACTTGGGATGGTCCTTGACCAACTGATCGTAGGCTCCGATCGCCTCCGCCTTCTTTCCTTGTGCGTATAGCGACTCTCCCTGGAAATAGAGGGCCTGATCGACGTATTTCCCCTTGGGAAACTGCTTGATCAGGCTGGCGAAGGTGTCGCCGGCGGCCGCGTAAAGCTCGGGCTTGCCGCCGGCAGCCTGTGAATATTGGCAGGAAGCCAGGTTGAGCAGAGTTTCTTCGAGCAGCTCGAATTTCGGGTAGGCCTTGATGACCGCTTGAAACGCTTCAGCCGCCTGGTCGGGCTTCTTGAGCTGCACCAGGCAAACGCCGAGGTAATGCTGGGCTTTGGCGGCCAGGGGATCTTTGGGATGGTCCTTGAGGAGCTTCCGCCACCCTTCCTCGGCGATTTCGAACGCCATGCCGTTCTGGGCGCTGGCGGCATCCTGGTAAATCCGAGTTGCTTCGGGTGAGGATTTGGACTCCGCGGGTTTCTCTTGTCCAGGTGACGGCCCTGCCCAGCAAGCAGCCACGGCAATGGCCGCCATGAGTGCAATCAAACGAGTCATCTCTCGATCCTCTTGCTGCGTGCTGACGGGCGTTTTTGCCGGGCGAATCGCGGCCATGCCACGGCAGTTTCGCCGACTGGCGGGGCGAACGAAAATCACTGCCAGTAACGGGTCCACAGCTACATAAGTCGTTGCCCGGCAAACGGTTCAGTCTAGTCCTGACGTGTTGTGCGGTAAAGCAACCCGCGTGCCCCTGGGGTCTGGTCTTCTTTGGTCGCGGGGTGGTTTGGTGTTACAAGTCGTGGCAGGGAAAGAACCTGCGGCCAGCCGGCGACGTATTGGCTCCGCTTGCCCGCGAGCGGCTGCATTGGACAATGGTTCCCTTTGGATTGTTCGTTTTTCAATGGTGTCCCTGCCCTGGGACGGGCGAAAACTGTGGCCAAAATCCTTGTCACCGGCGGAGCGGGTTTCATTGGCTCGCACCTTACCGAGGCCCTGCTGGCCCGCGGCGATGCCGTCACCGTCGTGGATGACGAATCGACCGGCCGGGCAAGCAACCTGGCGGCCGTTGCCGGCCATCCGCGGCTGGCGCTGGTCCGTGGCTCGATCGGCGATGCCGCGCTGGTCCATCGCGTGCTCGAGGGAGTAAGCGAGGTCTATCACCTGGCGGCGGCGGTCGGGGTCGCGCTCATTGCCCGCGAGCCGCTCCAAACAATCGAGCGCAATATCTATCCCACGCAGCTATTGCTCGACGAACTGTGCCGGCGACACCAGGCGGGGCAATCGATGCGTTTCTTCATCGCCAGCACGAGCGAGGTCTATGGCAAGAATCCCAAGCCGCGATGGACTGAGGAGGATGACTTGGTCTTTGGTCCAACGACACGGCCGCGGTGGTCGTATGGCGCGAGCAAGGCGATCGACGAATTCCTGACACTTGCGTGTGCCCGGCAGTTTGGCCTGCCCGTCGTCATTGGCCGGTTTTTCAACGTCGTCGGGCCGCGGCAAACTGGGGCCTATGGGATGGTCCTGCCACGTTTTGTCGATGCGGCCCTGTCCGGCCAGCCGCTCATCGTCCACGACGACGGGCAGCAGATGCGGTGCTTCGCTCACGTCAGCGACGTCGTCGGCGCGGTGCTGGCGCTGATGCAATCCCCCTCGGCCACGGGGTGGGTCTTCAATATCGGCAGCGACCAGCCGGTGGCGATTCTCGATCTGGCCAGGCGAGTGATCGCGCTGGCGAGTTCTTCGTCGCCTGTGGAATTCCAGTCCTACGCCCAGGCTTACGACGCCGATTTCGAGGACATTCGCCACCGCGTGCCCGATCTGACCCGGCTCCGGACGACGATTGCCCTTCAACCGACGATTGACCTCGACGCGACCATCCGCGACGTAATCGCGTGGAAAAAGTCAACGTCCCCGTGATCGTGCTTTGGGTCACTTCACGAGCCAGTCGATCACCGCGCTCGCAGTTGCCTTTTCGCCGGCCAGTGTTATTTCGTTCGGCTTGCCTGCCGCTGCAAAGGTAGACTTCACCAAAGCAGCGGACTCGGCCGTTTCACCCGCCAGCCACAGCTTTGCATCCGTGGCCAGCGACAGAAAGCCCGGAATATCGCCATACTTTGCGCCACCCGGCAGAAAGCTGGTGTCGAGATAGTCGCCAACCTGAATGAAGCGGAAGCCGTGCGTGTCGATCGCCAAATCCACGCCCGGTCCTGAGACGCGCGACGCGGCCACCGCGGCGATCGGCGCCGTTCCATCGAGCGCCACGACAGTCACGCCCTCGGCCTTTTGATCGTCGTAGCGGATAAAGGCCAGCGCCGTCAGCACGTCGTGGGCCCGCTGCGCTAAAAGGGCATGGTTATAGCCGTACGTGTAGCCGGCGAACTCGCGGTTGTTTCCCACTGCACGATTCTTGGCGGCCGGCTGGCCATCGGATGTGAACTCGCCTTGGAACAGGAGGTCGATTCCGGCCACGCTGATCCCCTCGTCCATGAGCCGGCGGGCCTCGGGCGACGGACTCCCGTCGTCGCCGAAGATGGCCGACTTGCCGCGCTCGCTGAGCCAGAGCACGATTTGCTTGTTCCACTTCTTGGGGTGGACAAACGCCATCGGCAGCTCTTCGCCGTGCTTCTTGTTGCGGACGATGCCCGCAAAGCGGAAATAATCTCCCAGGTCGGTCTTCTCGGACTTCTCGAACTCGACATCGTCGGCCTTGGGAAAATCGCGGCCAACGATCGCCGCGACCCCTCCTCCAACCACTTCGCGCCACTTCGCCAGCGACGCAGAATCCTTCGGCGCGATAGCCGCGAGCTGTTGCTGCGCGTCGTCGTGCCAATAGCGGGCCAGCTTTCGCTCGAATTCGACGCCGCCCGGCGGCCGCGGATGCTCGGCATCCCAAACGGTCAGCTCTTCGCGCGACAGGCGGCGATAGTCCTCCTCGACGACGGGCTCCTCGAGGCCGAGCTGGAAGTGCTTGTTGAGGAAGCTGTAGAACGCCGAGCGGCTGACGTAGTTGTAGTTGTGGCCGAAGTGGGTGTTGTTGAACAGCTCGACGTTTTTCGGCGCTCCCATCAGCTCATACAGCGACTGCAATTCCGGAAAGCCCTTGGTCTTCATCTCGCGCGTCCAGTCGTCGGCCGCGGTCATGCCCAACGGCTTGGGGGCGAACAGACCAGCGATCTCAATGTTGCCCGTCTCGACGCGCAGACAACTGGCGTTCTCGCACGTGCAGCCGCCCTGCATGGCAGTCGAGACCATCACGGCAGGAAAGGCGAGCGCGACGCGGGGATCGACGGCCGCGAGCATGAAGGTCTGCGTGCCGCCGCCGCTGGCGCCGCTGACGGCGATCCGCGCGGGATCGACCTCGGGCAGCGAGAGCAGGAAGTCGAGCGCCCGGAGCGAGTTCCAGGTTTGCAGGCCCATCGCCGACTGGAGGTGCGATTCGGCCTGTGGGCTGAACAGGCCCCAGTTTTCCGGCGTATTCAGTTCCGGCCGCTGCTTGCCGAAGCGATGGACCAAGTCGAACGAAAGCTGCATGCTGTCGGCATAGCCGATCATGTCGTAATGAAACACGACGCAGCCCATTCGCGCAAGCTGCACCTGCCGCGACTGGAGCGGGCTGCGGCCGCCGTCCTCGAACCGCTCGGCTCCCTTGACGATCTCCTTTCGCGTGTTTTGGCGGCCGGCATCGTGGAACCGCCCATCGGCCCAATGCCCGTGCGGCGACAGCACGCCGGGCGCTTTGCCGCTCTTGTTCTTGGGACGATACAGGCTGCCGGTGACGAAGAAGCCGGGCATGCTCTGGAAGTACACCTTTTCGATCGTGTAGTCCTCGCGGTCGATCAGGCCGTGAATCACGGGATTGAGGGGCGTTTTCGCCGGCAAGGGCCAGAGCCCCTGCGAGACGAGCATTTGCCGGCGGACGACGGCCGCCCGCGCTTCCCACTCCTCCTTGGTCTTGGGCACCACCAGCGGAAAGTAGCCATTCAGATCCTTCGGTGGACCCAGCCGTGCGTCCTTGGGCAATTGTCCCTGCGGCAGCACGCGCGGCGGCGCGGCGCGACCGGCCGCCGCCAAGAGTGACAGCGCGAGCAGTCCAACCAGACCAAACAACGAAGTCGAGCAACTAAAGAGGCGATTCATCGGGAGCTCCCAAGGCGGGATCGGCGTGGTGGGATAGGCGAACTGAACGACGAGTGTAGCTGCCGCAGGCTGCCGAGGCAAAGAAGGAGCCCGTTCCGCCACCCGCCCGATGGCAGTCCCGGCTTGTCGGGCTTGGATATGAGCCCTAATAATCTCGCTTCTAAGCAAATTTTTTTCTGCGCCTTCTGTCGCCCCGCAGCCGCGCGTCCCCTCGCTGTAAGCGATTGGATACCAATGCCTTGCGCTTGTGATCCGCGAGAGATCCCTGTCCCTGGTGCGGCGGGAGGCAGAAGCTTTAGAAGGCCTAATATTAGAGCCACTGCCGAGCAGCCCAGATGACCCCCTTCTAAATCGCTTCCAGCGCCTCTGGCAGATCATCGCCGCGCGCTGACCTGCCAAACTGGCAGCTCCGCGCGCACGCCACGCAATAACTGCAAATATTGTACCATGTGTTCACATAGCATCTGCACTGAATGGAAGTCCGGCCAGTCCTCGTTTAACCCGTAGCCGGAGGCGCAGGCTGGTGCGGTGGGAGGGCGTCGCCAGATTTCAACGCCAAGGCGCAAAGGTCGCCAAGCCGCATAGGGACCGGCACGGACTCGGGAGGGCGCGAATTGGGAGGGCGAGGCTCTGGTCCTCTGAAAACGCGCCGAGCCGCAGCGAGAGGGAGCCACGGACGGAACACGGATCAAACACGGACGGGCGGCTCGCCGCAGCCGTGCCCCGCCATGTTTCATCCGCGGCTGCCGACCCGAAAGAATCCATGTAACCCCGGCGGTTGGCGCCAGTAGCCTAACGAAGTTCGCTGCCGGTCCGCAGCGGGCTTTGGTCTCAATGGTTCCGCCAACCGC
>JAKEHX010000503.1 GCA_022614795.1 Planctomycetaceae bacterium
ATTGCCGGCCGTTACTAGAATCTTCATGCGATCGCCTCCACTGCTGGTTGCTCGATGCACGAGGCCTGGTCGCGCGGGACCATGCAGCCGTGCTCTTCGCGCCGCGGCTGGAGGAGCTTGGCAATCAGGCCGGTCCAGCCGGTCTGATGCGAGGCGCCAACGCCCCGGCCGCTGTCCCCGTGGAAGTATTCGTGGAAGAGCACGTAGTCGCGGAAATGCGGATCGGTTTGCAGCCTGTGGCAGTCGCCAAAGACGGGCCTCCGCCCGGCTTCATCACGCAGGAAGAGCCCAGATAATCGCCGTGACAGCTCCCGCGCTACGCCATCCAGCGTGAGGAATTGTCCCGAGCCGGTAGGACACTCGACCTTGAAGTCATCCCCATAGTAATGATGAAACTTCTGGAGCGACTCGATCAGCAGGTAGTTGACCGGCATCCAGATTGGCCCGCGCCAATTGGAGTTGCCGCCGAACAAGCCCGAACCTGATTCTCCCGGTTCGTACGCGACCGTCAGATTCTGCCCGTTGCATGGAAATGTGTACGGACGGTCGGCGTGATGTTTCGAGACAGCCCGCACGCCGTAATCGGAGAGGAACTCAGTTTCATCGAGCATCCGCTTCAGCAGTCGCTTCATGCGATGCCCGCGAAGCAGCGACAACAGCCGTCGTTCGCCCAGGCCCGGCTCCGTCCAGTGCGAGACGAGACTCGCCAAATCCGGTCGGTATTTGAGAAACCACTTTAGCCGCCGATTGAACCCCGGCAGGCGGCGGAGCATTTCGGGCTCGAGCGTCTCGACCGCGAAGAGAGGGATCAGGCCAACCATGGAGCGGACCTTGAGCTTGACCATCTGGCCGTCAGGAAGCTGGAGCGTGTCGTAGAAGAATTCGTCTTCCTCGTCCCACAGGCCGATGCCTTGGCCGTCGCCGCCGATGTTGGTCATGGCCTGGGCGATGTTCAGGAAGTGCTCGAAGAATTTTGTCGCGATGTCCTCGTACACGGGATTGTGTAGCGCGAGCTCCAACGCGATCCGCATTAAGTTGAGGCAATACATTGCCATCCAGCTTGTGCCATCGGCCTGGTTGATAAAGCCACCGGTCGGCAGTGGCGCGCTGCGATCGAAAACGCCGATGTTGTCGAGCCCCAAAAATCCGCCCTGGAAGATGTTTCGCCCCTGGGCGTCTTTGCGATTGACCCACCAAGTGAAATTGAGCATCAACTTGTGGAACACGCGCTCCAGGAATGCGAGGTCGCCGGGATCGCCAGGATTGGCCAGGCAGCGCTGCTTGCGATCGATCTGGAAAACGCGCCACGTGGCCCAGGCGTGGACCGGCGGGTTCACGTCGCCGAAGGCCCACTCGTAAGCGGGAAGCTGTCCGTTGGGGTGCATGTACCATTCGCGCGTCAACAGGACAAGCTGCGATTTGGCGAACTCGGCATCGACCTGAGCCAGGGGGATCGTGTGGAAGGCGAGATCCCAAGCGGCATACCAGGGATATTCCCATTTGTCGGGCATCGAGATGATGTCGGCGTTATTCAGATGCTCCCAATCCGAGTTACGGCCATGACGGCGCTCGCGCGGGGGCGGGGGTTGGCCCGGATCGCCGTGCAGCCACTGCGGGATGTCGAAGTAGAAGAATTGCTTGCTCCAGATCATCCCGGCCAGCGCCTGGCGTTGAACCAGCCGGGCGTCAGAGTCGGCGATTTCTTCCTGCAGGCGCACGAAAAACTCGTCCGCCTCTTCGCGGCGCATCGCCAAGGTCTTGTCGAAGTCGCCAAAGGGCGCGGATAACTCATCCGCTGCGAGGCGCAGCCTGATTCGGACCGAGCCTTGCGCTGGCACGTCGAACACGTAATGCGCCGCGGCCTTCGTGCCGCGCTGGTCGGCGCTGACGGCGGATTTCTCACCGTGGATGACGAAGTCATGAAAGCCGTCCTTGAAGGGGCCAGCTTCATCTTGGCCGAACAGCCGCCGTGAGTTCGTCTCGTTTTCGCAGAACAGGAGCTCCGGCGAGCCATCGCAGTAGAGGCGATAGGCTCCCAAGCGAAGGTGCTGCGCCTCAATCACGTTATCGCCTGCGGCGGCAAGGCTCGGCCGCTTTCCCGTGTCCTTGGTCCATGACCAGGTATTGCGGAACCAAAGTTGCGGCAGCAGGTGTAGCGGAGCAGCGTCCGGGCCGCGGTTATGCACCGTGACAAGCATCAAGATGTCGGCCGGGCCGGCCTTGGCGTACTCCACAAGCACGTCGAAGTAGCGGTCGTCTTCGAAGATGCCGGTGTCGAGCAGCTCGAACTCCGCCTGGTCCCGGCCGCGGCGGCGGTTTTCGGCGAGGAGTTGCTCGTACGGAAACTCCCGCTGCGGATACTTGTAGAGCATCTTCAAGTACGAATGGGTCGGCGTTGCGTCGAGATAGTAGTACAGCTCCTTCACGTCCTCGCCGTGGTTCCCTTCGCGGTTGGTCAGGCCAAACAGCCGTTCCTTGAGGATCGGGTCGCGGCCGTTCCAAAGGGCCAGGGCCAGGCACAACCGGCTCTCGTCATCGGCGATGCCGGCGATGCCATCCTCGCCCCAGCGATAGGCCCGGCTGCGGGCGTGATCGTGCGGCAGGTACTCCCACGCGTCGCCGTAAGGGCTGTAGTCCTCGCGGACCGTCCCCCATTGGCGCTCGCTGAGGTATGGCCCCCACAGCTTCCAGCGGGCCTTGCCGCGGTTGGCCTCGTCGAGGCGGCGCGATTCGGCGGAGTAATGGTTCATCGTCATGGCGCAGATCCTCGGTGATTCATGGGAAGGGAGTCGTTAGCGCAGAAAAAATCGAACGGCATGGCGGTCGGGATCGAGAACGGATATGCCGCCACGCGTTTGCGTTTGGATGGTCGCGCCGGATTCTTTCAGTCTAGCGGCTGTTTCGGGGAGGCTGACCGTCGTCATGTTCGTTAGCCAGTGGACCAAATCGCTGACGTTCGTATCTGCCGCGGCCTCTCTGCCATAGGTGGGATGCTGGTATTCGAGCAATTCTACGCCAGGCCCCGATTCGGCTCGCAAGCTGGTGATTCGCAGCCGTGCCTGCGGCACGTTGTTCAGCCGCTCTTGCTCCGGCCCGAAGTTCAACGACTTGCCGACGACCTTCATTCCCAGCAGGTCCTGGTAGAACGCCAGGCTGCATTCCGTATCGGAAACGACGATCGCCGTGTGATCGATGCCGAGAAACAGCCGCTCGGTCGGGCGATGCCATTTCCGCTGTCCCTTGTCCGGCGGAAACTGCAGGATCTCCAGGGGATGGCCGTCAGGATCGCGAAAGTAATAGGCTTGGACGCCGCCAGACGCTGGATTGGAATCGGGCAGCCGCTGCGGCGTCTCGGAAATCCCGTCCACCTGAAGTTCTCGGAGTCGTTGGTAGGCGAATTCCATGTCGGTCGTAATGATGGCAATGTGCTGGAACCAGTGGTCGTTGCTGCGGGAATCGGCGGGGATGGAGCGGCCCTTCCTCTCCAGGAATTGCGTGAGCACGATGGATTCGTCCCCCAACTTCAGGCGGACGCGGCGGGTCTTGCCAACCATCACCCCGTAGCTCTGTTCCGCCTCTTCCGCGGTGAGGATTTCGTCCGATTGCGGCTCGAACGCGAGCACGTCGCGATAAAAGGCCAATGCTCGGTCCATCTCACCGACGGCGATCCCGATCGAATCGACAGCAGCCACCAACTGGGCTGAAGATGATCGCGGCTCAGCAGCCGTGAAGGGTGTCCACGCCAGGGCCAGCAGGACCAGCAGGAAGCACTTGCGCGTCATGCAATGCCTCCCGAGCAGCCAAGCCGCTCCAGCAAGTGGTCGCCGACGCGGAGGGCGTTGGCGATGATCGTCAAGGCCGGGTTCACCGCGGCGCTGGACGGAAAAAAGCTCGCATCGACGACGTAGAGGTTGTCCACCTCGTGAGCGCGGCAGTTGACGTCCAGGGCCGACGTGACCGGATCTCGGCCAAAGCGGATGGTGCCGTTTTGGTGAGCGACGCCCGCCAGCGGAATCCGCTGGCCGACGAACAGGTTCCGCGGCAACAAGTGGGGATGACAATCGAGGTGCTCCAGCATGTTCTTGAGCTTGCCGATCAGGCGCTTGTGGGCCTCTTCGTTGTTTGGCTTGTAAGACAGCACGATTCGCCCCTCGCGGTCGAGCGTTACGCGGTTGGCCGGGTCGGGCAGGTCTTCGGAAGTGAGCCAAAAGTCGAGCGAGTGACGGGCCATCAAGTCCAGCGTAAAGCCTGGC
>JAKEHX010000504.1 GCA_022614795.1 Planctomycetaceae bacterium
GCTGGCGTGGTTCAATTCGTCGCTGTAGATCGCGTCTCCTTTGCCGACCAGGGCCGTGATCGTGCCGACGTTGGCCGCGTAGCCGCTGGGGAAGAGCAGGGCCGCTTCGGTCCCTTCGAACTCGGCCAGCTTCTGTTCGAGTTGGGCGTGCAGATTGGTGCGTCCCGTCACAAGCGGGCTGGCGCCGGAGCCCCAGCCGCAGTCGTCAAGTGCGGCACGGACGGCAGCGATGATCCGCGGGTCGGATGCCAGGCCGAGATAGTCGTTCGAGCCGAAGTTGATGAGGGTCTGGGAACTGGCGGACCGTTGCCCGCTGCCCTGTCCCACACGGAGTGTGGGACTACAGGGACCATGTCGCTCGCTGAGCGTGCGGCGCAGGCCGCGGCGGTCCAGGTCGGCCAGGGCGTCGTCGAGCCAATCGAGCGGGTCAGGCATGCACTTATCGTAGGACAAGCGTCCCGCTTGTCCCATTGGGCTCCTTTCGTTCTCGTCCTCGTCGTCGTCCTCGTCCTCGGATGGGCTCAATCGACGACGAGGACGAGGCCGAGGACGAGGACGATTACGAATCGCCCGCCGCTTTACACACTCCAATCGCGCCACTACCGTACTCGCAATGGCCGACCACACCGATTTACCCCCTCCTCTTGCCGCGCGCTGGATCGAACTCCTCACCTGCCGCTCCCTCCCGCACTTCAATCAACTCGTCGTGTGGTGTTTGCTCGCCACCGCAGCGATGCTCGCTTTCTGGCCAAGTTTTGAAATCCGCGAAGGCCCGCGGCAAGGGCACGCCACACTGCTTTTCTGGCTGCCGGACGCGGTGCTCGACAGCCCGGCCCTGTTCTGGCTGTTTCGCGCAGTGCTCGTCGCCGGAATCGTGATGTGGCTGCTGGGACGCGGCATTCCGTGGTCTTGCTGGCTGACCGTGATGGGCTTCACGGGCCTCTGGTCGATGCACGTCGAAAACACTTACAACACGTCGCATATCTTCCACATGGCGAACATGCTGCTGATGATTCAAGCGATCTGGCACACGGCCGACGCGCAAGCAATCAATCAAGCGCTCGCCTCAAGGCGGTTTTGGACGTCGCCACTCGTGCCGCGCTGGGTTTCGCTGGCGTCGATCGCCTACATCGGCATCTTCCACACGGCCGCCGGCCTGTCGAAGCTGGCCGAAAGCGGTCCCGGGTGGGCCAGCGGCACGTCGCTTCAAATCTGGACCTATCTCTGGGGCTACTCCTGGTCTCCGACGACGCAGCTCATCGTGAGCAGCCGCACGCTCACGCGCGTGTTGCAGGTCGCGACGCTGGTTTTCGAAACCGCGGGAATCCTGGCGCTCGTTCCGGCTCTGCGTCCTTGGATCGGGCTCGGTCTGGTGGCGTTTTACGTCGGCGTGCTAGCGACGTTCGACTATGGCTTTCAATTCAACGCACTATTCACCGCACTTTATTTCCTCCCCTGCGAGGCCTGGATCGCCGCCCGCTGGGCGCGAAGGCATGAGCGGGCTTAACGGCGGGCGATCCTCCCTAATGCTGTCATTAACGGCGTTTGCGGGCAGATGTTCTTGCCCTTTTTGCTGCAATCGACTCGCCTTGCCGATAATACTCCTTTAGAATGCGGCTTCAATCGCGCGCCGGCAGCCGCTCGCCGAGGATTTCATCGCTGGTGCAGTCATCGTGGCTCATCCTGGCGGAGAAGGATTTCGCATGACGACGATCGACCCGGCTATCATTCCGGAGCCGAACCCGCTCCTAGTTGGTGAGATGTCGGCCCTATCGCTCTACGACAAGTGCTGGAGCCTGGCGCGCAACTTGTGGTGGACGTGGCATCCCGAAGTCATCAGCCTCTTCCGCGACCTGGACCCGATCCGCTGGCGGCAGCTCGACCATAACCCCGTGGCCCTCTTGCGCGAGTTCACGCCCGACCGGCTGGCGGCCCGCACCGCCGAAATGGTCCTCTACAGCCGCATCAACTACGCCCATCGCCGCCTCAAGGAATATATGGCGAACAAGCAGACCTGGGCGGCTTGGAACGCGGGCGTACTCGGCGGCAAGCCCGTCGCTTACTTTTCGGCGGAGTTTGGCCTCCACGAATCGATCCCCATCTACTCGGGCGGCCTGGGAGTTCTCTCGGGCGACCACATCAAAAGCGCCAGCGGCCTGGGGGTGAACCTGGTCGCGATCGGCCTGTTCTACGATCAGGGCTATTTCAAACAGCAACTCGACGATCGCGGCTGGCAGGGGGAAGAATACCTCGAAACCAAGGTCGAGAACGTCCCGATGGAGCCGGCCCTTTCGCCCGAGGGGAAGCCCATCACGGTGCGCATCGACACACGGACGGGGGCGCTGTTCTCCAAGGTATGGATGATGCAAGTCGGGCGCGTGCGCTTGTTTCTGCTGGACTGCGACGTCGAAGGGAACAGCCCCGAAGACCGCGGACTGACGAGCCGGCTGTACGGCGGCGACGAGCGCGTCCGCATCCGCCAGGAGCTGGTGCTTGGCGTCGGCGGCGTGCGGGCGCTAAGGGCCCTGGGCATCACGCCCGGCGTTTATCACTTGAACGAAGGGCACAGCGCATTCGGCCCGCTCGAAGTGGTCCGCGAGCGGATGCAGGACGACGGCATGAAGTTCGACGACGCGCTGCGCGAAGTGGCCCGGCACACGGTCTTCACGACGCACACGCCCGTTCCCGCCGGCCATGACCGGTTCAACGGCGGCCTCGTCGAAGAACATCTTGGCCCGCTGCGCGACCAACTGGGCATCAGCTACGAACAGCTGATGGGCCTGGGGCGCGTCGAGCCGCAGAACGACGGCGAGCCGTTCTGCATGACGGTCGTGGGCCTGAAGATGTCGCGGCGGGCTAACGCGGTGAGCCAGTTGCACGGGCACATTTCGCGGCGGATGTGGGCCTCGCTCTGGCCCTGGCGCGTCGAGGAAGAAATTCCGATCGGCCACATTACCAACGGCGTGCACATTCCCACGTGGCTGGCCCAGCAGATGCAGCAGCTTTACGACCGGCACTTCCCGGCGCAGTGGATCTTGCGCATGGGCGAGCCGGAGGTCTGGCAGAACATTCACAACGTCGATCCGGGCGAGCTGTGGGAAACGCACAACGCCCTGAAAAACCAGCTGCTGGCGTTCGTCCGACGCCGCGTCAGCCGCCAATGCCGCCGCCGGGGCGAGA
>JAKEHX010000505.1 GCA_022614795.1 Planctomycetaceae bacterium
GGAGGCGCTGGCGAAGTACGTCTTGCAGCGAAATCACTAATACACTGGGAATCTAAAATCCAAGTACCAAGCACCAAAAACCAAACAAATCCAAATGACCAATGCTCCAATGAGCTAAACATTCGAGTTGTTTCATGCGTTTGAATTTGGCATTTCGTGCTTGTTTGTGATTTGGTGCTTGTGATTTGGTATTTATTCGTATGCACCCTCTACTCACCAAACTCGAATCGGCCGCCGACCTGCACGGGCTGACCAACGCCCAGCTCGGCCAGCTCGCGGCCGAAATCCGCGACGTCCTCTGCAACCTGCTCGAGGAGCGGACGGCTCATTTCGCGTCGAACCTGGGGGTCGTCGAACTCTGCCTGGCTCTGCACAGCATCTTCGATTTTCGCACCGACCGGTTGATCTGGGACACGGGCCACCAGATTTATCCGCACAAGCTCGTCACGGGCCGTTACCCACTGTTCCGCTCGATCCGCACCAAGGGCGGGCTGATGGGCTATCCCAACCCGCACGAAAGTCCGTACGACCTGTTCATGACGGGGCACGCCGGCCCCAGCGTCAGCACGCTCAGCGGCTTGCGCAGCGGCGACGATTTGCTCGGCCAGCATTCGCGCAAGGCGGTCTGCGTCATCGGCGACGGCGCCTTCCCCAGCGGCATTGTCTGGGAAGCCCTGAACAACATCGGCGGCATGAAGCAGGACCTGTTGGTCATCCTGAACGACAACAAGATGTCGATCTGCCCGCGCGTCGGCGGCGTGGCCAGCTATCTCGATCGCCTGCGGACCAGCCCGTTCTATTCGGGCCTCAAGAACGAAGTCGTGCGCGTGCTGGAAAGCGTTCCGCTCCTGGGCGACCCGGTCGAGCGGTTCCTCGCCCAGATCAAAGAGGGCGTCAAAGCCGGCCTCCATGGCGGCATGATGTTCGAGGACCTCGGCTTCCGCTACCTCGGTCCGATCGACGGCCACAACCTGCCGGTCCTCCGCAAATACCTGCTGATGGTCCGCGACCTGGCGGGGCCGATCCTCTTGCACGTAGTCACCGAGAAGGGGCACGGCTTCTCGCCTGCGGCCAAGGACCCGGTCTATTTCCACACGCCTCCCGCCTTCACGCAGGCCAGCGGCAGCCCCGTGCCGAAGAAGGCCGGCTCGGCCCCGGCGTACACGCAGGTCGTCAGCGAGGCGATTCACGCGGCCATGCTCCGCGACGGACGCGTGACTGTCCTCACCGCGGCGATGTGCCAGGGGAACAAGCTCGAGAAAATCCGCGACCAAATCCCCGACCGCTTCTTCGACACGGGCATCTGCGAGTCGCATGCCGTCGCTTTCGCCGCCGGCCAGGCCAAGGCGGGCGTGCGGCCCATCGTCGATATCTACAGCACGTTCCTCCAGCGGTCTTACGACCAGATTTTCCAGGAAGTCGCTCTCCAGAACCTGCCGGTTGTCTTCACGCTCGACCGCGCCGGCCTCACCGGGCCCGACGGCCCGACCCATCACGGCTGCTTCGACATCGCCTACCTCCGCTGCCTGCCGAACCTTGTCGTCATGGCCCCCGGCGATGCGTGGGACGTGCCAGCGATGATCGACTTCGCCCTCCACCACAATGGGCCGATCTCGCTGCGGTATCCCAAAGCGAACGCGACGACTCTGCCAACTTTGAACCTTGAACCTGGAACCTTGAACTCGACTGCCCGCCAGCCCATCGAGCTCGGCCGCTCGGAACTCCTCCGCCCCGGAAGTGACGGCACGATTCTCTGCTTCGGCACGCTCCTGGCCGACTCGCTCAAAGCAGCCCAGCAGCTCGCCGCCGAAGGGCTCGACGTCGCGGTCGTCAACGCCCGCTTTGTCAAGCCGCTCGATCGCGACGCAATCGAGCGGGCGCTTCGCGAAACCGGTTTCCTGGTGACCGTGGAAGAGGGCTGCCTGATGGGAGGATTCGGAAGTGCCGTGCTCGAAGCGGCCAGCGAGATGTCGCTTGACACCAGCCGCATCCGCCGCCTGGGCATCCCCGACCGGTTCATCGAGCACGCCGACCGGGGCGAGCTGCTCGCCGAACTGGGCCTCGATTGCCGCGGCATCGCCGCCGCGTGTCGCGAGCTGGTGGGGCAGGTTTCCAACCTGCCATATAGTGACTGTGCCGGTCCAACGCCGGCCTGATCCAGCACCGGCCTGAATGCGTCGGGAATATCTGACGGGCAAGAGCGATCATCACGTTGGATCGTGCTTCGCCCCCGCAAAACACCGGGCCACGCCATGACTCCCAGCGACTACCCCTACGCTTCGCCCGAAGGGGCCAAGTCCTGGCAACCGGAATCGGCCTTGGCGCCGCCTGCACCGCAGCTTGACGCGAGCGCCTCGAAGTTCACCCTCCACGAACCCGCTTTCGTAGTGCCGACGCTGGCGCTGATCGTCGCGATGGTCGTCCTGATTTTATCCGTTTTCAACGCCACAATGGTCCCCGTGGCGGTCGCTATGGAGCCCGGGCCGGCATTTGCCTTTGGCCTGGGCTATATGTCCCTGCTGCTGGGCTCCATCGGTGGGCAAGCAGCAGTGGTCACGGTGCTTGCGGTGTGGGGAACCGGGCCGCTCTGGCAGCGGCTGGTTTGGCACTGGGTATTGGTGCTGGTCGCATTTTCCGCGTGGACGTTTGGGTTTGTCGTGGCGATGAACTCGCAGTTTGGAAGAAACCCGGATTTCCCGGAGGAGGAATTTTTCACCGTCTTGCTCGGCCTGCCGCTCCTGGCCCTGGCCTGCCAGGCGGTCCCTTGGATGCTCAAGTTCTACTTCAACTGGCGCATCGAACAGGAGGGCGAAGACCCACCTGCCGCCGACCGGCGGCTGTCGATCCGCGACATGATTGTCGGCACCGTGGTCGTGGCGCTGACGATGGCCGCCGTTCGCATCGGCAAGCCCGCCAATGCGGCGGAAGGGTCCTACTGGATGGGCTGGCTCTTTGCAGTAGCGACGGCGACGGGGATTTCGCTGGTGTGCCTCGTGCCAATGGTTTATTTCACGCTGGGAGTGCGACGGGCATGGATGGGCGCGATTGAAGTCGCGGCACTCGCCGCAACCGTCGCCGCGGTTGGGACCATCCTCTTCATCATGTTGAATCCGGGCGGTCCCTCGGACAAAAAAAAGAGATCGTCCTGATGATGGTGATGATCCCAGCGGGCTTTACCCTCACGCTGTGCGGGACGTTGTGGATCGTGCGGGCTGGCGGCTATCGGCTGGCCACGTCGCCCCCGCTCATGAATCCGTTCGGACCGCCGACTTCAGCTCCGCCAGCAGCTTGAGCGCCTCCAGCGGCGTCAGCGAGTCGATATCAAGCTGGCGGAGCTGATCGACGACCGGATGCTCGGGCGGGCTGAAGAGCGTGAGCTGAAGATCGCCGCGGCGGGACTTTTTGCCTTTGACTGCGAGCTTCGGCTTCCCTTCGCGGTCGAGATGTTCCGCTTCGAGCTGAGCCAGGATTTGCTTGGCCCGTTCGTTGACCGTTCGCGGCACGCCGGCCAGGCGAGCGACGTGAATGCCATAGCTCTTGTCGGCCGCGCCCGGGACAATTTTGTGGAGAAAGACAACTTGGTCCTGCCACTCTTTCACCGAGACGTTCAGGTTCCGCACTCCGGCAAGCGACTGCGACAGGTCGGTCAGCTCGTGGTAATGCGTGGCGAAGAGCGTGCGGCAGCCGACGGCGTCGTGCAGGTGCTCGACGATCGCCCAGGCCAGCGAGATGCCGTCGTAGGTGCTCGTGCCGCGGCCAATTTCGTCGAGGATCACGAGGCTGCGCGGCGTGGCGGTGTTGAGGATGCGGGCCGTTTCGGTCATTTCGACCATGAACGTGCTTTGCCCGCGCGACAACTCGTCGCTCGCGCCGACGCGGGCGAAAATCCGGTCGGCCACGCCGATCGTCGCGCGCCGCGCAGGCACGAACGAACCGAACTGGGCCAAGAGCGTAATCAGCGCCACCTGGCGAATGTACGTGCTCTTGCCCGCCATGTTTGGCCCGGTGATCAAGAGCATCGTGCCCGCCTCGCCGCCGCACGCCACATCGTTAGGGACGAAGGTGCCTTGGGGCTCGGTGATGTCAAGCACCGGATGGCGGCCGCCGTCAATCTCCAGCACCGGCTCGGAGACGATCTTCGGCCGGCAATACCCGCGGGTTCTCGCCAACTCGGCCAGGGCGGCCAGCACATCGAGCTGCGCGAGCACGCCCGCGGAGGCTTGCAAACGCCGCGCTTGGGCCTGCACTGCTTCGCGCAACTTGACGAACAACTCGCACTCCAGCTCCTTGGCCCGCTCGTCGGCCGTGACCACCTGCTCTTCGTATTCCTTCAGCTCGGGCGTGATGTACCGCTCGGCGTTAACCGTCGTCTGTTTGCGGATGTAGTGGCCGGGCGTTTTGTCCTTGTGCGTGTTGGTGATCTCGATGTAGTAACCAAAAACCTTGTTGTAGGCGACCTTGAGCGACGGAATGCCCGTGTTGGCGACTTGGTCGGCCTGATACTTGGCGATCCACTGTTTGCCGCCAGCAGCCAGATCGCGGAGGCGGTCGAGCTCGCCGCTGTACCCGCCGCGAATGAAGCCTCCGCCGGTCGCCGAGAGCGGGCAATCGTCCACGAGGGCCGAATCGAGTTGGGCGCGGATCTCGGGACAGAGGTCGAGGCGGGCGTGCAGCTCGGTGAGCAGGTCGCATGTCGTAGTCCCACACTCCGTGTGGGACAGAACTGGCGCTGGATCGTGGCTATCGCAGGAAGGTGGAGGCGTTTGCGGCACCGCCTGTCCCACACGGAGTGTGGGACTACTTTTCGCGAGCTCCTTCACCTTCGGCAGCTTCGCCAGCGTCCTGCCGACCAGCGACAGGTCGCGCGGGCTGGCGCGGCCCGTGGCGACTCGGGCCAAGAGCCGCTCCAAGTCGTACATGCCGCGCAGCTCGTCGCGCAGAAGCTCGCGCACTCGGCCGTCGGCGACCATCCCGGCGACCGCGTCCAGGCGGGCATCGATCGCCGACACACTCGTCAGCGGATTGGCGACCCAATCGGCCAAGAGCCGCGAGCCCATCGGCGTGACGCATTGGTCGATGGCCCCCAGCAGCGAGCCTTCGCGCGAGGCGGTTCGAATGGTCCGCGTGATTTCCAGGCTGCGGCGCGTCGCCTGGTCGATCTCGAGCAGCTCCCCCGCGCGGTACGGCGTGAGCCGGTCGATGTGGTCGAGCGACGACTTCTGCGTCTCGCGGAGATATTCGAGCACCGCGCCGGCGGCTCGCAGGGAAGGGGAGTCGTCCTCGTCGAACCCAAAGCCGGCGAGCGTCGCGGTCTGGAAGTGTTTCGTCAGCGTGGACAACGCGCTGTCGAGCGAGAAAGCCCAGGCTGGCCGGCGGGTGAGCATCGTGCCGGTAGGTGCCACTGCTGGCTTGCCCAGCAGTGCCGGCGGCTCGGCAGGAGCCTCGCCTTCCCGTCCGAGTTCATCCTCCGAGATCAAGCACTCCGCCGGCCCGATCCGCGCCAATTCATCGGCCAGCTTCGCGGCTGGCAGCGTCGCGGCAAAGAAGCGGCCAGTGGACAGATCGGCCCAGGCCAGACCGGCCCGATCATCTCCGTTCTGCTTCGCAGTAGGCAGGGCGACGGCCGCCAGGTAGTTGCTCGCCCGCGGATCGAGCAGCGCGTCGTCGGTCAGCGTGCCAGGCGAGACAACGCGGGTCACCTCCCGTTTGACCAGGCCCTTGGCTTGCTTTGGATCTTCGACCTGCTCGCAGACCGCCGCCCGAAAGCCCGCAGCGATCAGCTTGCCCAGGTAGCCTTCGAGCTGGTGATAGGGGAATCCCGCCATCGGGATCGGGTTTTCCCCCTTGTCGCGGCTGGTGAGGGCCAGGCCGAGCGTGCGGGCAGCCGTCTTCGCGTCGTCGTAGAACAGCTCATAAAAGTCGCCCATGCGGAACAGAAGCAAAGCATCGCCGCACGCCGCTTTGGCATCGAGATACTGCTGCATCATGGGCGAGGCGGCCATGAGGCGGAATTTAGCAGGGAACAGGGGACCGGAAACAGGGGACAGCTAGCAGTGCTGCCATGCCCGGCTCGGCTGAATGGCCTAAAGGCGGCGGTGGAAAAATACGATGATTCTTCCGTCTGTGCCGATTCCGGCCACTTTGCGCATTGGGAAGGCAGTAAGACGGAATTTCCTACTCGCGATGTCGATTCCCTGGGATCGCTGACTGGAATTCCAGAGGCAGCCGGGAGTTTGCTGTGAAAGACTCGGATGTCCCGGTTCAATTCCAACGGTGCTAGGCGGCCATCGCGCGCGGCGATCCTGGCCGGGCTCTCCCTTGCCGCACTGTTGTGGACAGCAGAGGCGAATGGGCAAACGGACGTACCGGCCAACTGGCTCGCCGATAGCGCCTTTCCAGCATCGCCGATCATGCTCGAATCAGCGGCCGCCGTTCCGCCGCCAGTCGAAGCGCCCGTCGCGGCGGAGCAGCTCGCGGTGGCCGATCCCACGCTCGAGTCGATCCTGGTCCGCCTTGATACATTGGAACAGAACGCCCGCCAGCCGGCTGGGAAGAAGTCCGACGACAAGGGCACAGGCGCTGACGGCGTCGATCTTTCCCAAGAGAAATGGACGGTGAAGCTCGGCGGGCACGTGCAGATGGACTATGTCCTCTGGCCTTACGCCGATCCGCCCGTCCCACCATCCAATTATTTTGAATTCCGGCGCTTGCGGCTGACGGCCGACGGCACGGGCTACGGCGTTTATGACTTCCGACTGCAATTCGACATCGAGCCGGAATCGGGCGACGGCACAACCTCACCGGTCGTGGACGTCAAGGACGCCTACTTGTCAATGAATGAGCTGCCGCTGGTCCACCGCTGGCGAATCGGCAATTTCTTTGTGCCCTTCAGCCTGGAGCAGGTGACCAACGATCGATTCAGCGTCTTCCTGGAGCGCTCGATCCCGACCCAGACTGTGTTCGCTGCCGACCGCGAGGTGGGCATGGCCGTGTACGGCGTGTCGGAGAGCCAGAACGCAACCTGGACGGCGGGGATCTTTTTCGACAGCATCAGCGAATCGCAAAAAGAGCGGATCGACCCCCGCCAGGGGACGCGTGTCAGCGGCCGCGTCACCTGGCTGCCGTTTTACGACGAGGCGTCCAACGGTCGCTATTTAGTTCATACCGGCGCGGGCGTGCTCTACACCGATGACTTCGACGATCAAGTCCGCTTTCGCACACGCCCGCAGATTCACGAAGGGCCGTTCCTCATCGACAGTGGCATCTTGGCCGCCAACACCTTCACAACCGGCAATATCGAGTTGGCCACCGTGATGGGACCGATCTCGGTGCAAAGCGAGCTGTTCGTGTCGAGCGTCAATATGGAAGACGGCCAGACCCCAACGCTTTACGGGGCCTATGTTTATGGCAGTTACTTTGTGACGGGCGAGAATCGGAATTATGAGCGCTATGGGCAGCACGGTGCTCAATTCGCCGGGATCGTCCCCTTCAGCAATTTTTTCCTCGTGCCCGGTGGCTGGGGGCCTGGAGCCTGGGAAGCCAAGGCCCGTATCTCCTACGTGGGCCTAAAGGACATCGACCGCGGCCAGTACAACGACCTGACGCTCGGCTTTAACTGGTACTGGACCGAGCGGATCCGGGTGATGTTCGACTACATCCACCCCGTCACAAGCGTCGACACGCCGTTTGGCAACAGCCAGTCCGACATTCTGGGGATGCGGTTCGATGTCAACTGGTAGCGGCCCGAAGTCTGGCGACTTCGGCTACCCGACGCATCGCTACCGCGCCACCACGGGCAGCGGGATGTGAACCAGCTCCTGGTCTTCCAGCGGCGGCACGAAGGGCACCCCGGCCGGCGTTAGCTGGCCCGCGGCCTTGAGTTCTTTGCCACAGTTCGGGCAATCCGGACAGCAGACGCGGCACGGCACGCGCTCGACAAATTCCTCGACGACGCACTTGGTGGTGCAAATTTCCTCGCACACGATCTCCTTCTTCAATAAAACCTTCTTATAGCGCGGGCAGTCGCACTCCCGGCACTGGTCGCAGCAATCGCCGTGCAAGTGCGAACAAAGGTGCGGCAGCTTGTGCAGGCAGAACGGCACTTCCCTGACTTCATAGACCGTCTTTTTGATCTGCTTTTTCTCGGGCACCAGCTTGCAGCGGTGCGACACGACGTCCTGATAGACAATCTGTCCTTTGCAGTGCGGGCAAGGCGCATGTTCGGGGCCCGATTGTATTGGGGTAGTTTGTTCAGGCCCGGCGGCGAATGCAGCCGACGCCCACAGCAGCGAGCCCATGAGCAAAAGTCGAATTGCGTGCATATTAAATGCTCCGAGTTATCGGGAGGGGCGGCTGCTGCGCCGCCCGCCCGGTGTTGGTCGAACTAGAAATCCTGAGCGAATCGAACTCCCCAGCCGTTGATCCAGCCGCTGCCATTGGGGAAGTCCGCTGTCTGGCTGACATCGCGGTAGGTGGCGATGTAGTTGAACTGGACCTTCGTATTGGGATTCCAGAACCAGTTCAGCCCGAGCGTGCCGTTGTGCAACTGGCCGCCGTTGATGCCCTGGTCGTTGAGGTCCAAAAGGTTGTAGCGGGCGCCGATCTGCCACGCGCCGCAGCCACAGTAATTGCAACCGTCCTCGCCGGACACCCAGAAAAAGTTCTCAAACGGCCTGACGCGGTCGAAGGCCATCCGCTCAAAGCTGTAGTTGTCGTTCTCGCCGGTCAGAAAGTAGAGCACCTGCACGTACCCGGCTTGATAGAAGAGCGAATCGACATGCGGTCCTGCCGGCACACCGCCGGCGCCTACCCGCTGCGCGTCGCTCAGGAAGCTGACCAGCCATTCGGCCTGGAACGTCCACGGGCCCTGGACCCCGGCGAGTTCGGCATTGACCCACTGCATCGTGTCGCCGAAGACCGTGATGTCGGCCGGCGTCGGCCATTGCGACGACGGGCCCGCCCGTATCGCATCGCGGGTGCGGAACCGATTACGATCCTCAAACGTCGTGGCGTGCCGCCCGGAAACACCCAGGTGGACGAGTTGCCGGCCCTCATCCTCGTAAACGGGGAGCCACGCCAGGCGACCCACGACCGCGTAGTCGCCGTCGTTAGTATTGAAGCCAAACGAATTGTTGGTCGGCTTGAAAATGCCGACGTTGTAGCCGGCGCGCTGGCTTGCAAAGTTGTCCCACACCGCTGCGCCTGGCTCGAACCCCCCATGAGATCCATTATAGAACGTGTCGTGGTCGAGTGACCGCTCCAGAAACGGCAGGGAGCGGCTGCTGACCAGGTGATCGAAACCAATCGCCTCCTTCTGATTGCCAATGCGGATGTTGCCGATCGGCGTGTGCGAATACTGGAGCCACATGTCGGTCAGCCCGGTGACGTTGATATCGTTGACTGTGGAGCCATTTCGCTCGCGGAAACCGTTGACAAAGTCGTACTCAATCGCGAACTCGATCACTTCGTACATCGTCCCGTCGATTCGCAAACGGGCGCGGCGAAAGTCGATGCCGTCGTGGTACCGCACGTCGCCCGGCAGGTTGTTCTGCACTTCCTGCTCAGCATTGAACCAGGAGGTGTCCATCTGCCAGCGGCCGCCCACGTGGACGCGAAATGCCTTATCCTTCGTGGCCAGCTCCAGGCCGTTGTTCCAGCGGGCCGACATCGTCAGGTCTTGGCCGACTTCCGTCCACGCATCCGCAGCATCCACACCCGCGCCGTCAATCGGGGCAACCCCTTCCGCGGAAACCATCTGCGGCGTCCGCTCTTGAAGGTACTGCTCGACGATGCTCCGCACGCGGGCATCGTCACCCGATGGACCAAATTGGGGCATCGCGCTGGTGTAGCCTGGCCCGCTTGGTTCGACCACGGCGCCGCCAAGTGGCAACCTCTCGACCAGCGTCTGCTGGAGCTGCTGGTTGTCGCGCTCCAAGGCTTCAATTCGCGACCGCAGGTCGGCCAGTTCGCCGGCCGGCTGCTGGGCGCGGATGGCAGTTGGCAGTATGGCGATGAGCGTCGCGGCGGCAACACAAGGCAGCAATCGCATGTCCGGCTCAGCGAAAAGGTAGAGTTTGCCCGCAACGTGCGGTCGCGCGGGTCCTACCACCTTTGTCGGCCATGCCGTATGTGCCGAATCAAACGGCTGTACGCGGGCCGCAAAGATTACCGCCGGTTGACTGTGAAGCTGTGCCGCCTGGGTAAACCTCGCCGCTACGGGCTGCTGATCGGCCAGCCGAGCGCCCGGTGCAGGCGGAACTGGGACTGGTTGAACTCGACCACCGACCGCAGGTACTCGCGGCGGGCCTGGTCGAGGGCCTGGATCGACTGGAGCACCTCGATCGGCAGACCTTGAGCGTTGCGAATCCGCTCCAGGTTCCGGCGGTACGAGCCTTCAGCCGACGTGATCGCCCCTTTCGAAACGTCGATCATCCGGCGGCGAGCTTCGACTTGAACCTGGGCCTCGACGACTTCCCGGGCCACGGTGTCGAGCAGCTCGACCTCGCGCATGCGGGCTTGCTGGATTTGGGCCCCGGCGTTCTCGCGGGCCGCTCGCTCGCCAAAGCCGAGATTGCGCAGTTCCCAGTAAGCGATGCCGTCGAAGTCGAACCGCTCGTCGCCGTCGATCCGCCCACCGCGTCCCGCTCCAAAGGCACCATAGCTGGCCCCCAAGATGACGCTCGGCAACCACGGCGCATGCTGCTCGCGGCGCAACCGGCTGACCGCTTCGCATACCAGCGAACGGCTGGCGGCGAGTTCCGGCCGGTTCGACAGGGCGGTTGCGACCAGCTCGCCCGCGGGCGCGTCGAGTCGCACCAGGTCGATTGGCACGACCGCCGGCTCGATTGGCGTGAGCATCATTGACGGGTCGGTCGAAAGCTGCTGCGACAAGCGCGCTGACCCGACCGCGATCGCCTCGTCGGCCCGCGTGACTTCGTTATTCAGAATCGCCAGAGCCGCGGCAGCCCGATCGGCATCGGCCTGTGTTCCGGCGCCAGCTTTGAAGAAATTGCCCGTAATTTCGGCCAATTCCTGGCCGTGCTCGGCCGTCTGGACGGCAATCGCCTTCCGCTGTAGCGCCTCGAGCAGTGCCAGATAAGCCAAAGCCGTCTCCAGCAACTGGTCGTTGATCGCCGCATCGCTGAGCCACTCTCGCGCGTCGAGCGCATGGCCGGTGATCTGCCGTTGGTAGATCGCATCCGTGAGGTGGAACTGGGCGTAGATGCCGGGAATCGCCGGCGAGCCTGCGCCTACTGCTCCAGCCCCGAGTCCCCCGTACGCCGCCCCACGGCTCGTGGGAAAGCTGAAGCCGACTACATCCTGAATCTGCCCTTCGTGCTTGTTGTAATTCATTCCCGTCCGAATGCTCGGCAGCCACAGCACGCGGGCGGCGCTGTGCTGAGCGAAGGCCTGCTGCACCTGGGCCTGGGCGAAGGCAATCCGGGGATTCTGGCCACTGGTCAGGCCCAAGGCCGTTGCAAAGTCGATCGGCACACCGGGCCGCTCGCCACTCGTCGCGCCGGTCGGCGGCAGCGGTTCGGCAGCCTCGACAACCGCTGGCTGGAAGGATGCCTGCTGCACGAGGGGCCGCTGAATCGCACGGTGCGGCTCGACTGCTGCCGGAGATTGCGCGACTGCCGGCGGAGCTACGTTGAGCGCTGGCGTCGCGGGAGCACTGCGGCCGCCGCTCCCCGCGCAGCCGCCAGCCACCACAAGCAGGCAAACGGCAAGTGCGGATGCGCGATGCATAGAATTCGGCCTATTCCGGATTTATCATCGGTAGCGATGCCAATTGTTCTTCGCGAATTGCCGAGTCTGACGATTATGACATCGGGACGTACTCGCACCTTTCGCAATCCTGCCACTACAATCGTCACCATCCGCACATTTTGACGCAGCCGTCCGTTGCTCCGGCCGCCTCCAGCAAGAACAATGAATAGCCTCCCGACGCCGCGCGCCATTCTATGAACCTGATCGTCGCCGCTCTCCGCCACCCCCTCACCGTCATGGTCGCCATCGTCGCGATCACGCTCGGCTTTGCGCTAGCGGTGGGCAAGTCGATTTGCGAGCAGGTTGGTGTTACCTACCCGGCTGGCCTGCCCAAGGGGATGGAGGTCGATATCTTCCCCGCCCTCAATCTGCCGGTGATCTACGTCTGCCAGCCCTACGGCGGCATGGACCCGGCCCAGATGGAAGGCTACCTGACCAACTACTACGAGTACCACTTCCTCTACATCTCGGGCATCCACCACGTCGAATCGCGGAACGTCCAGGGCGTGGCCCTGATGAAGCTGTTCTTCCATCCGGGCACGAACATGGCCCAGGCGATGGCCGAGACGATCAACTACGTCAATCGCTCGCAAGCCTTCATGCCGCCGGGCACGGTCTCGCCGTTTGTGATGCGGTTTGACACGGGCAGCGTGCCGGTCGGCTACCTGGTGCTCAAGAGCGAGACCCGCAGCATCGCCGAAATCAACGACCTGGCCCTGTTCCAGGTGCGGCCGACGTTCTCCAGCCTGCCGGGCGTATCGGCTCCGCCCCCGTTTGGCGCAGGTGCCCGCTCGCTCGTGGTCACGGTCGATCCGCAGCGGCTTAAGTCCTATCAGATGTCGCCAGAAGAAGTGATTGAGGCGATCACGAAGGGCAATACGCTCAGCCCGTCGGGCAATGTGCCCATCGGCGATATGTACCCGATCGTGCCGGTCAACTCGGTCGTCAAAGACGCCGCGCAGATGGGGTCGATCGCGATCCGCACCGGTCCGCAAGCCGTTTTTCTGCGCGACATTGGCACCGTGACCGACTCGTCCGATGCTCCGTCCGGCTACGCCCTGGTGAACGGCCGCCGCGCCGTCTATATCCTGGCCACCAAACGAGCAGACGCTTCCACGCTGTCGGTCATTAACGCGATCAAGAAGGCCCTGCCCGATATGCAGGCGGTCCTGCCGCCCGATATCAAGGTGAGCTTCGAGTTCGACCAATCCCCCTATGTAACGCGGGCCGTCGCGGGCGTGCTCATGGAAGGAACCCTCGGCGCGCTGCTCGTGGGCGTCATGGTGCTCCTCTTTCTCTGGGACTGGCGGTCGGCCCTGATCATTGTCCTCAACATCCCGCTAGCCCTCATGGCGAGCGTCGTCGCTCTTTGGATCACCGGCTACACGATCAACGTGATGACGCTCGGCGGCCTGGCCCTGGCGATCGGCATTCTGGTCGATGAAGCGGCAGTCGCCGTGGAGAACATTCACACCCAGATGCGGCACGCGCCGACGCTCGCCCGGGCCGTGCTTTTGGGAATCTCGGCAACCGCGATCCCACGGCTGCTCGCCATGCTCTGCATATTGGCCGTTTTTGTGCCGGCCTTCTTCATGGAAGGGGCGGCCAGCGCGCTCTTTACGCCGCTGGCCTTAGCGGTCGGCTTTGCGATGATCGCCTCGTACATCCTGTCGAGCACGTTCGTGCCGGTCGCGTCGATCTGGCTGCTGAGGCACGCGAAGCACCATGCCGATTCGGGCAAATCACGGTTTGATCGCGTCCGCGAGAGGTACGAAGGTCTAGTTGGCGGACTGATTGCCCTGCGCTGGGTCCTGGTGCCGGCGTACCTCGCGGGTTGCGGCCTGGTGATTTTCGCCATCGGACCTCGGTTGGGCCGGGAGATCTTCCCGGTCACCGACACGAGCGCGTTTCGCCTGCGGATGCGAGCCCCGGACGGCACGCACATCGCCAAGAGCGAGGAAACCGCGAAAAAGGCCCTGGAACTCGTCGCCCAGGAAGTCGGTCCCCAGAACGTCGAACTGACGCTGGGCTACGTCGGCATGATTCCGGCAACGTTTCCGATCAATGCCGTCTATCAATGGTCGCGCGGGCCCGAAGAGGCGATTCTTTACGTCGATCTCAAGGACAGCGCCCGCATCAACGTCGAGCGGCTCAAGGAAACGCTTCGCACCAAGCTCGCCGCCGCACTGCCGGGCGTGCGCCTCAGCTTTGAACCGGCCGACATCATCAACGAAGTGATGAGCTTTGGCAGCCCGACGCCCATCGAAGTCTCGGTTAGCGGACCAAGTTTTGCCGACAGCCGGGCTTATACCGAGAAGATTCGTACCGAGCTGGCCAAGGTCTCCTCGCTCCGCGATCTTCAATTCGGCCAGTCGCTCGAATATCCGACCGTCGAAGTCAATGTGAATCGCGAGCTGGCTGGCCTGGCGGGCCTGACGCCGGCCGACATTTCGAAATCGCTTGTGACCGCCACCTCTAGCAGCCGGTTCGTCGTGCCGAACTACTGGGCCGATCCCAAGACAGGAATTGCCTATCAGGTGCAGGTCGAGATTCCGCGGCCCGTCGTTCGCAGCGTGCAGGGGATCGACACGATCAAGTCGGCCGATGACCTGGGGCAGATTCCGCTTAAACAGGGCCCGCGCGGGCAGGTCCTGGTCCGCGACGTCGCCGAGATTCGCGCTGGCACAATGCCTGGGCAATACGACCGGTACAACATGAAGCGGCAGGTGACCCTGACCGCCAACCGGGCCGGTATTGACCTTGGTTCGCTCACCCGCGAGGTGAACGCGGCCGTCAAACGCGCCGGCGAAGCGCCGAAAGGGGCGAAGGTCGAGATTCGCGGGCAGATTCCGCCAATGAACGACATGTCGAGCGGGTTGTCGATTGGCCTCATCGTTTCGATCGTCGCCGTATTTCTCTTGCTGACAGCCAACTTTCAGTCGATGCGGCTGGCGCTCGTGGCTGTGTCTTCCATTCCGGCCGTCATTGCTGCCGTGCTTTTGGCCCTGTGGCTTACCGGCACGACGCTCAACATCCAGTCGTTCATCGGCGCGATCATGGCGATCGGCGTGGCAATGGCCAACGCGATCTTGCTGGTCACGTTTGCCGAGCATGAGCGGCGCGACGGCCAGCCAGCACCTGAGGCGGCAAGGCGCGGCGCCGGCGGCCGCTTGAGGGCGATTCTCATGACGAGCTGCGCCATGATCGCCGGCATGTTGCC
>JAKEHX010000506.1 GCA_022614795.1 Planctomycetaceae bacterium
CTCATCGACGTGCACAATCCGCGGCTTGTGCGTGCGGCGCTCCTCCTCGCTGATCGTTGCATAGACGGCGAGGATCACGACGTCGCCCGGATGCACCTTATGCGCCGCGGCCCCGTTGATGCAGATCGTCCCCGAACCAGCCGGGCCGACCATCGCGTAGGTGATGATCCGGTTGCCGTTGGTCACGTCGTAGATGTGGACCTGCTCGTACTCGACGATATCGGCGGCCCGCATCAGGTCGGCGTCGATCGTGACCGAGCCCTCGTAGTTGAGATCGGCTTCAGTCACCGTGGCGCGGTGGATTTTGGATTTAAGGACGAAGCGGTGCATGGGAAGAGAAGCAGTGAGTGGTGAGTGGTGAGTGGTCCGACTACTACTCACCACTCACTACTCACCACTCACTCCTACAAGCGGCAATTGTTGATCTGCGTTTCCAGAATCGCGTGGGCACCCAGGACTTCGAGCTTCTCCATCACCTCGATCACCTCGCCGCGGCGAACCATCACGCGGACGGCACACCAGGCCGGGTCTTCCAGGGAGTTGACCGTGGGGCTGTTGAAGCCGGGGGTAATCTTCTCGGCTTCGGCCAGCTTATTGCGCGGCAGGTTGTATTCCAGCAGCGACCAGCTCCGGGCGATGACCACCCCTTCCAGGCGGCGGACGACGCGGTCGGCCAGCTCGCTTTCGCGGCGGGCCTTGTTCTGAATCAGGATCGATTCGTATTTGCCGATCTCGGTCAGCACGCGGAGGCGATTGGCGGCCAGCGTGCTCCCTGTTTCGACGAGG
Organism: Planctomycetaceae bacterium; assembly: GCA_022614795.1. GTDB lineage: Bacteria > Planctomycetota > Planctomycetia > Pirellulales > Pirellulaceae > CAYLLN01. Next base: position 787 of record JAKEHX010000506.1, read on the forward strand.
TCCACAATCGCGTCGGCCACGCCCAGCGTGATCATGATCTCGACCGAGCCGCCGAGATCAACCAGGTGTGCGTCGGCCTTGTGCTGGGCCAGGTATTGCCGCGTTACGTTGGGGAAGCTCGTGGCAACGCGCTTGCCGGCGAGTTGGCTGGGCGAAGCGATCGGCGAATCGTCGGGCACGCACAGGGCCAGCTTGCAGCGGCCCACGCCCAGGGCCAGCCGCGTGAGCACGTCGGCCTGCGACTCGGCGACCAGGTCGCTGCCGGTCAGGCCCATGTCAATGGCCCCTTCAGCACAAAGCACAGGGATGTCGTCGGTTCGCAGGAAGGTGATGTCGATCGGCATCTCGCCGACGCGGGCAAACAGGCTCCGCTCCTGGCGGCGGAAGCTCAGGCCGGCTTGTTTGAGGAGGTCGCCGGCCAGTTCACTGAGGCGGCCCTTGCTGGGAACACCGATGCGGAGGTTGGACATGCTGAAGGATCGCCCGGAAAGGAATTACCACGAAGACTCAAAGGACACGAAGAAAGGAATTCAAAGCGAGACGATCAATCGCCATCTTCATTCTTCGAGTTCTTCGTGTCTTGGTGGTTAATCATTGGCCGGCAACTACTTCGCCGCCAGGGCGGTGCGGGCCGCCTTCTCGTCCAGGCCCGACTGGCCGAAGCGGCGGGCGATTTCGGCTTCCACCTCGTCCAGCCGCACGCCATTAAACGCGAGCATCACGAGCAGGTGGTACAAGAGGTCGGACGACTCGTAGATCAAGTGACGCCGCCCCTGCTCGCCGGGTTCGCTGGCCGCCTCGATCACTTCGCGGGCCTCTTCCTCGATCTTCTTCCCGATCTTCGATACCCCTCCCTGATAGAGGCGGGCAGTGTAAGAATTGGGGGGCGGATTGGTTTTCCGCTCCTCCAAGACAGCCATGAGCTGGTGCAGAACGTCGGACATGGTCGGGCTCGCTGAGGGATGGCGGAGAACGGATTTAGAGCGACTGGTCCCCGTTGCGCCGCCCGTTGGCCTGCGGGGATTGTCTTAGCAACCATCATAGCTGGGACCGGGGCCAGGGGACAGGAGCCAGGGGACTGGAATGTCGAAGGACGAATGGCGAATGACGAATGAATGACAAGTGACAAATGACCAATGACCCTTCTCCCGCTCCTCCCGTTGCCGGCTGCTGGTTTTTGACCGGGCCGACCGCGGCGGGCAAGACGCGGGTCGGCGTCGAGCTGGCCCTGCGAATTGGGGCCGAAATCGTCTCGCTCGACTCGATGACGGTCTATCAAGGGCTCGATATCGGCACCGCCAAGCCGTCGGCTGACGACCGCCGCCGGGTACCGCACCACCTCCTGGACCTCGTGCCGCCGACCGAGGAATTCAGCCTGAGCGAGTACATCGATGCGGCTCATGACGCGATTGCCGAGATTCGCGGCCGCGGGCGGGAGGTGCTGTTCGTCGGGGGGACGCCGCTTTATCTCAAGGCGCTCCTGCGGGGCGTTTATCAAGGCCCGCCCGCCGACTGGAATTTCCGCCGGCAGATCGAGGAGGAGCTGAAGAGCCTTCCCGTGGAGGCGTTGCATCAGCGGCTCGTCGTGATCGACCCGCTCCTGGCCGCCAAGCTGCATCCCAACGACAAGCGGCGGATCATCCGCGGCCTGGAGGTCTTCAAACTGACCGGCCAGCGCTTGAGCCACCTGCAAACTCAGTTTGACGAAGCCCAGCCGGCCGGTGCGACGAAGGTTTTCGTCCTCTCCTGGCCGCGCGAGGCATTGCACCAGCGGATCGACGAGCGGGTAGAAGCGATGTTTGCCGCGGGGGTGGTCGATGAGGTGCGGGGTTTGCTTGCCAGGTATGGCAAACTGAGCAGAACCGCCATGCAGGCCGTGGGGTATCGGGAGGTGATTGAACTCGTAGGGTGCATGAGTGCAACGAAATGCACCACGTCCGACCCCGCCCTCGCCGCCTGTATCGACCGCGTTAAAATCCGCACGCATCAATTCGCCCGCCGCCAGGAAACCTGGTTCCGCAGCCTGAGCGAATGCCGGTTCGTGGAGATGAATGAGCTACAATTACCGGAGCAAGTCGCCGAACAGATTCAGCAGTTGGCCAACAGCGAATCGGTGTCCCGATGAATGTCCAGCGCGATCCCATCATCGACCGCGAACCATCCGGCGCTTCCCTCGCCGCCGTCGTCCTGGTGCCGATTGGCCTCGTCGTGATCTTTGCCGGCCTGTGCCTGGGCGGATGGCTGGTGACCGTCGTGCACGGGATGCTCTACCAGCCCGACCAGGTGCCGCTGGTCGGCAAGGTGCTCGAGCTGATCCAGAAGGACGACGTCGTCTTTCAAGCCGTCCAGGAGAACGGCACCACGCGCTATGAAGGGGCCGGCGTGCGGTACGGCATTCTGCTCATCTTGCTCTTCGTCGTGTTCATCGCCATCGGCTCGGTGATCAAGGCGTGTCTGACCGGCGGGGCGGCGATCATGAACGCGGGCCTGGGGCGCAAGGGGGATGAGGCGGGGAAGAGGTAGTACCCAGCGGCTCAGCCACAACCGCGTACCCGATTTGCACTTTGCAATTCCTACTTTGCAATTTCAGTAGTTCCAAGTCCGGCTAGATCAGCATAGGTGAACGCAAGAGGGTTCCTCAGAATGGTTTGTGTCAACAGACCAAGCCAAGGAGGGC
>JAKEHX010000054.1 GCA_022614795.1 Planctomycetaceae bacterium
GGGAAAGCGCGTCGGCGCCAAATTGCGGATGCGCCCGGGAAGCCGGAAATCGCCGCACGTCGGCCACGAGTTCAATCGACTGGCCGGCGAGCAACACCAGAAACATATCGATCGGATGATTGGAGTGGCCGATGGTCCAAATCAATCGCGCTGGCATGGTAAATTGTATGCTCGCAGCCGCTGCCTGCTGCGGAAAGGACGTTCCATGTTGCGAATCACGTTTGCTGTGCCCCTTCTTGCCCTGTCCCTCCTGGCCATGACCGCGCTATCTCCACTCAACTCGTCAATCGGGGCCGATGTGCCGGCGAAGGTCCTCCGCCACGTCGTGATGTACAAGTTCAAAGAAACCACAACCCCCGAGCAAGTGCAGCAAGTCGTCGCCGCCTTTGCCGGACTGCCGAAGAAGATCGACGCGATTATCGGCTACGAAGCGGGGACCAACGTCAGCCCAGAAGGCAAGTCGGAGGGCTTCACGCACGTCTTCGTCGTCACCTTCAAGGACGAAGCGGCCCGCGACGCCTATCTGAAGCATCCCGCGCACGATGCCTACGTCCAAGTGGTCAAAGACAAACGCGAGAAAGTGATCGTGTTTGACTATTGGGCGGAGGAGTGACGCTTATGGGGCGCGGGTTACTTGTCCGCAGATAAAACCATTCTCTGATCCGCCTTGACTCTCCGCCGCGTGATCTTTCCCCTGCCGTGCGGCAGGATCACCTCCACATCGCACACGGCCAGCTCGCCCAGCCCCCCACATGCGTGATCGCTTCCTGGCCCGACGCATAACCGTAGCCAACCGCGATCTCCTGTGCGGCCACCAGCGCCGCATTGTCGCCCAGCGATCCGGCGCTATAGACGCGGACCTGTGCGCCGATTCCCTGAGGATTGACGCCGGTCGGCGCTTGGACGGCGATTTGCAGCCTATGTCCCCCCGGCGTTTCGTTTGCCAAGAGGAGTGATTTGGCATCGGGCCACCAATTTGGCAGGAACATGTCGAGGCGGCCGTCGCGGTTGTAGTCGCACGTCGGGCCAGGCGCCATGTACACGATCTTTTTCTCGGCCTTCATCTTGTCGAAGAATGGCCCGTTGCCAGGAAGGGGCAGGTCGGCTGGCGTGGGGAAGTCGTTCACCGCCAGAGCCTCGCAGCGAAACCGCGGCAGGCCGTCCGCCAGGCCCAGGTGCTTGAAAATGAACGGATGCGGCCGGCCTACGGAATCGAACTTGACGATCGACGTGTAGATCTCCGGCCAGCCGTCGTTGTCGAAATCCTGGATTTCGACATGCGGCGACTTCATCGGCAGTGGCACGAGGCCCGCTTGTTGCGTGACATCTTTGAACGCGGGCAGGCCGTCCTTCACGCCTTGATGGAGGTACAGGCGCAGGGGCACGCCCCCTTTTTCGGCCTGCCACGGCGAGCTGAAGTGCGACCCGATTACGATGTCGAGGCGACCGTCGCGGTTCACGTCGCCAAAGCAGACGCCGCATGACGTGTCGTCGCCGTCGCGGCCGTACGTCCAGGTGAAATCGGCAAGCGACGTCGGCACTTCGCGATACTTCCCGTCGGCGGTCGAAACCAGCAGCTTGTTGCCGTGATGCCGCCCTCCAGCGAGCAGATCAGGCCGGCCGTCGTCGTTCACATCTGCGGCTGCGACTCCAAAGCCCGTCAGCTCTGACGGCAGGCCGGCCTGCTGCGATACATCCGCGAATTTGAGGCTGCCCAGATTGCGGTAAAGTCGCGTGCGGCTTTGGCCCCCTTGGAAGAAGCATTCGCCGACAAACAGGTCGAGCCGTCCATCGCCGTCGTAATCGGTGGCGCAGACACTGCGGCAGGCTATCAATTCCGGGCAGACGCCGCTGCCCTCCGAGACGTCGGTGAACTTGCCGCCGCCGTCGTTGCGGAAGAGCTTGTTGGGCGTTTGATAGTGGGCATTCTCGCCCTTTCCCGCAATGGCATGGTTGGTGGTGTAGAGATCAAGATCGCCGTCGTTGTCGAGGTCCACAATCGCCGCGCCGTTGGCCCGGCCCACGACGCGCAGGGCTTCCTGATTATCGAGAGTGAATTTGCCCCCTTGGTTGCGGAGCAGCTGGTTCGGCTTGGAATCGTAAGGCTTGCTGCCGAACGTGCCGACATAGAGGTCGGCCCAGCCGTCGCCATCGATATCGCCCCAGCCGGCGCCGTGGCCGGCGATGTTTTCGAGTGCGGGAAAGATCCCCGCCTCGGCGCCGGCATCGCGAAAGCGGAAGTCGGGTTCTCCGGCGCAGAGCATCGAACCGACGGCACAGAAGGAAACAAAGGAAACAAAGAGGAGCGAACGCGGCATGAGTGGCTCCAGTGGACTGGCAGGAATGGATCGATGCGGGTCGTCCCAATTCTGTGCAGTTTATCGCACCAAATCCAGCGTCCCCCACAAACTCGGATCCTCGGCAAACGGCAGTTCCTGACCCACGCTGAAGGTCTGCCAGCCCAGCTCGCGGTCGATCACGGCGTACGAAAAACCCAGGGCCGCATGATCGGCTGGGTGGAAGCCGGTGAGTGTTTCGGCGGGAATGTGCATCGCCATGAAATATCCATCCGATTTGCGTTCGCAGTTGACGCGCAGTTGCCGCGGCTCGATTTCGCGCGGGCTCTCCTTGGCCCGGTTGATCGCCAAGAGTACTGCCACCGGCTCGTCGAGGCGTCGTCCGGCGCCGGCGGGCAAGAACGCAAAGCGGTGGCAGAACCGGCCGGCGCGGTGGATGTTCTGCGTATTGCGCGTATCGATCCAGATCTGCACGCCGTCGCTGTCTTCGATCTTCGAGTCGCGACACCACGGCGGCTGCTCCTTGCCGCGCACCTGCACCGTCAGCGCCAACCCGCGCTCGCTCCAGGCCATTCGCACATCGGCAAACGGCTGCTTCCCTTCCAGCTCGGCAAAACACGGCAGACGGTGCTTGTCGCCCAGCTTCGTCCCGCCGGCCGTCCACAGCTCAGGTGCATAGAAGCACGGCGCCGCAAAGCGGAATAGCATAGTCGGGGACATCAAGGATTCAGACATGGCTGCGATGCAAATGAAACTGCCGTTCACATGCCTCCGTTAAGCGACGACAGGTGTTCTTTCAAAAATGTTTCCAGATCGCCCCGATGCAAGTGCTCCTCGGCCACAAATTGCAGCCGCACAATGTCCCGGTCGGTCCGTGTGTCGTCCAGGTCGCGCTCGACCCCCAGCTCCAGCAGCCGCCCCTTGCCGAAACGCCCCTTCGGCCCGGTCAAGTGCAAGAGCAAGGCGTGCGGCTTTTTCGTCTGGATGGTCGCCCAAGGCTCGCATTGGCCCTTGGGGAAGTAATGCACGAGCTGCTGGTTGTTCCACAGGAACTGCCCGCCGGGCGCCGTCTGCTGCAATAGCTCGCACAACTCCTCAAGCAGCTCCACCGGCCAGGCGACGGTCTTGCCCGGCGGAAAGCCCTTGCGAAGGAAATGCCACTTTTGCCCGAGGGCCTTCCAGGGCGAAATCTCCTCCGGCTTTACCTCTGCCTTCTCAATGAACCGCGAGAAGCCCGCCACGGCGTCCTCAAGGAACGACCAGAACTCGGGCGTATCGATTTCGCCAAGCGAATGAGCCCGGATTTCGACCTCCTGCCACGGGCCGCGCAGCGTTTTCACCTTCACGCGAGGCTCATTGCCGTAAATAGGCAGCTCGGCCAGCTCGTTGAGCGTTTTGAGCTGGATTCGCGATTGCAATTCGTCGCGCTTGAACGTGCCGCGATAGACGCGGAACTTTAGCTTCAGCAGCCATGTTTCGCCGGTGATGGCGTGAAAAAACCAGCCGTCCGATCTTCTAACGGCGCTGATTTCGACGACGCTTCGCTCGCTCCAATCAGTGTCTGCGAATTCGCCCAGCTCTTGAATCCGATCCACCACGCGCTCCAGAATCTCGCCGTCCCACCGGCAGGGATCGCCGTTTCGGCCGACGCGATCGCGAGTGTGCCACTTGCGGCCATCGGTCTGCCACGGCATTTTGGCCGTCTTGCCGACCTCTGCGATATCCAAATCGCCGTCGCGCTTCTCAAGCTGCTCCGCCAGGTCATATTTCATCCGCTCGGCCCGAGGACCAGCGGCAAGGACGGGCGCGAGGGCCAATGCCGTGTGGCTCTTCAGACGGAGAGACGGAGGGACGGAGGGACGGAGGGAGGGAGTGCTGCTGTCTCTCCGTCTCTCCGTCTCTCCGTCTCTCCGTCTTGAAGCATCAATTGAATCGACGATTGCCTCGGGCGTTCCACACGCCACCACGCTTCCTCCCGCCGCTCCCGCCTCTGGACCCAGGTCGATCACCCAGTCGCAGCACTTAATCACGTCCAGGTTGTGCTCGATGACGACGACTGTGTTGCCCAGATCGACCAGCCGCTGAAGCACCTCCAGGAGCTTCGCCAGGTCGTCAAAGTGCAGGCCCGTCGTTGGCTCGTCGAGCAAATAGAGCGTGCGGCCCGTGTCAGGACGCGAGAGTTCCGCGGCCAGCTTGACGCGCTGCGCCTCGCCGCCGGAGAGGGTCGGGGCACTCTGCCCGAGCGTCACGTAATCGAGGCCCACGTCGCAAAGCGTCTGCAAAATACGGCGAATCTTGGGGATGTTCTCGAACAGTTGCACTGCGTCGCCGCAGGTCATGTCGAGCACATCGCTGATCGACCGGCCATGAAACGTGACCGCCAGCGTTTCCGGATTGTAGCGCTTGCCGCGGCAGGTCTCGCACTCGACCCACACGTCGGGCAGAAAGTGCATCTCGATCCGCCGCTGGCCGTTCCCTTCGCAGGCCTCGCAGCGTCCGCCCGGTACGTTGAAGCTGAACCGCCGCCCCGAATAGCCGCGAAGCTTGGCCTCGGGCAGCTGCGCAAACAGTGTGCGGATCAGCTCGAATGCCCCGGTGAACGTCGCCGGGTTGCTCGTGGGCGAGTTGCCCAGCGGCTGCTGATCGACGCGGATGACCTTGTTGATGTGCTCCAGGCCGCGAATCTCGTCGTGCTTGCCGGGAACCAGGCTGGCCCTGTGCAACTTGCGGGCGATCGCCGAATAAAGAATATCATCAACCAGCGTACTCTTGCCGCTGCCGCTGACGCCCGTGATCGCGGTCAGCGTGCCCAGTGGGATCGAGACGTTGATGTTCTTGAGGTTGTTGTGGCGGGCGCCGAGGACCTCAATCGTGGGACGATCCAGGTCGAATGTCGAATGTCGAATGTCGAATGTCACAGACCTTTGACCTTCGACCTTCGACCTTCGACCTTCGACGGCTCGGCCTGCCCCGAACCCTGAACCCTGAACCCTCCGTGTGGCCGGAATCGGAATCGCCTTCTTCCCATTCAAATACGGACCCGTCACCGAGCCGTTGGCTTTGCCCAGTCGCTCGGGCGTCGCGTCGGCGACGATCTGTCCGCCGAGGCGGCCTGCCCCGGGACCAAAATCGAGCACGTGGTCGCAGTGCTGAATCACCTCGCGGTCGTGCTCGACGACGACCAGCGTGTTGCCCAGGTCGCGGAGCTTGTGCAAGGCCTTGAGCAGCCGCGAGTTGTCGCGCGGGTGCAGGCCGATCGTGGGCTCGTCGAGCACGTAGAGCACGCCAACCAGGCCGCTTCCGAGTTGGCTGGCCAGCCGAATCCGCTGGGCCTCGCCATTGGAAAGCGTTGCCGCCGGCCGTGAGAGCGACAGGTATTCCAGCCCCACGTCAAGCAGGAACTGGAGTCGCCCCGTGATCTCGCGGGCCAGTTCCCCGGCGATTTTCTGCTCGCGGCTGGTGAGCTGCCAGGCATCGATCTCGCGTCCCAGCTCGCCCAGCGAAAGCTGTCCGAGCTGGCCGATGGTCTTCCCGCGAAAGCGCACCGCCGACGCTTCATCGCGCAGCCGGCTGCCGTCACACGTCGAGCAGGCGACCTCGCCCACCAGGTGCTCCAGCCGCACCCGCAGGCTGGGCGAAAGCTTGGACGTTTCTTCTAGCGCGGGGTAGAGGCCTTTGAATTGAAAACGAAACAAGGGGCGATTTTGGATTTTGGATTTTGGATTTTGGATTGGCAGAGCGTCAAACCACTGCTCTCCCGTCCCATGCAGAATGAGCCGGCGTTGCTTCGTGTTGAGTCGCTCGAAGGGCACATCGAGCGGAATACCCGCCCCGCGGCCAAGCGCCTCGAGCATGGCCAGGGCTATCGGCTGCTGGAGACTGGGCCACAGCTCCAGCGCGCCCTCGGCGAGCGTCAGCTTGGGATCGCGCAGTAGCGCCAAGGGATTGGCCCCAATCTGTACTCCCAGCCCTTCGCACGTCTTGCACCAGCCGAGCGGGCTGTTGAACGAAAAGCTGTGCGGCGTGAGCGGCTCGAAGCTCCGCCCACACTGCCGGCAGGCGAGATGCTGGCTGTGAACGATGACGTCCCACTTCGGCTCGGGGACGGTGTCGCTGGCCACGGCGACATGCATCACGCCCTTGCCCAGCGCGAGGCATTGCTCGATCGTCTCGGCGATACGCGAGCGGGCGTCGGCCCTCGCGACGACGCGATCGACCACGACTTCCACCTTGTGCTTGCGGCGGCGGTCGATCTCGGGCACCGCGTCGAGCGGATGCGCCAGCCCGTCGATCCGGACGCGGTTGTAGCCGGTCGCCCGCAGCTGCTCCCACAGGGCCGTGTATTGCTGGCCCACGTCGATTTCGACCGGCGCCATCAAATAGAGCTGCGAGCCTTGCGGCAGAGCCAGCACGCCATCGACCACCTGGTCGGCTGACTGCGTGCCCACCGGAATCTCGCACTGGGGGCAGTGCAACTGGCCAAGCCGGGCCATCAGAATCCGCAGATAATCGTAGATCTCGGTGACCGTGCCGACGGTCGAGCGCGGTGTGTGGCCGAGGTTCTTCTGCTCGATCGCAATCGCCGGCGAAAGCCCGTCCAGTGAATCGACCGCCGGCTTTTGCATCTGGGCGACGAACTGCCGGGCATAGGCGCTGAGCGATTCGACATAGCGCCGCTGCCCCTCGGCATAGATCGTGTCCATGGCCAGCGAGCTTTTGCCGCTGCCGCTCTTGCCGCAGAAGACGGTCATCTTGTCGCGCTCGATCCGGGCATCGACCCCCTTGAGATTGTGCTGCTTCGCGCCGCGCACCGTGATATGAGTAGCCAACTCGGCCACGCCGCCCTTGCCGCTCGTTGTTCGCGAATTGCCCCCCAGGTTCTCAGCCGCCTGGCGCATCGCCGCGGCGAACGTGCCGTTTAATACCGGAATCAGTGCCTGGCCGGTGTGGCTGGGCACGATTTCAGATTTCAGATTTCTGATTTCAGATTGGCGAGCAGTCGAAACCTTGCCTTTCAAATCTGAAATCTGAAATCCGAAATCTGAAATCTGTTTGGCGTATTGCGATATGTCCTCCGGCGTTCCCACAGTGACGACCCGCCCGCCCCCTTCGCCTCCTTCCGGCCCCAGGTCGATGACCCAGTCGGCCGTTTTGATGACATCCAAGTTGTGCTCGACGACGAGCACGGTGTTGCCCGCTTCGACGAAGTCGTGCAGCACCTTGAGCAGAAGCTGAATGTCGGCGAAGTGCAGGCCGGTTGTCGGCTCGTCGAGCAAATAGAGCGTCTTGCCCGTGCTCCTTTTCACCAGCTCGCGGGCCAGCTTGATCCGCTGGGCCTCGCCGCCCGAGAGCGTCGGCGACGGCTGCCCGAGCTTCAAATAGTCGAGCCCCACGTCGTGCAGCGTCTGGAGCTTGTGCCGGATGTGCGGCACGTTCTCGAACAGGACGAGCAATTGCTGGATGTCCATCTCCAGCACGTCGGCGATCGATTTGTCCTTGAATTTGACCTGAAGCGTCTCGCGGCTGAAGCGTTTCCCCTCGCAGACCGGGCAGGTGACCCACACGTCTGCCAGAAAATCCATCTCCAGCCGGTTGCTGCCGTTCCCCTCGCAGGCTTCGCAGCGGCCACCCTCGACGTTGAAGCTGAACCGCCCGGGCTTGAATCCGCGGCGCTTGGCCTCGGGCATCTGGCAAAACAGGTCGCGGATCTCGTCAAAAACCTTGATGTAAGTGCCGGGGTTGCTGCGCGGCGTGCGGCCGATCGGCGTCTGATCGATGGCGATGAGCTTGTCGAGGTACTCGAGCCCTTCGATCGCCCGATGGGCGCCAGGGTTGCCTTCCCCCTTGTTCAGGTCGCGATGCAATGCCTCGACGAGAATGTCGCTGACGAGCGAGCTTTTGCCGCTGCCGCTAACCCCCGTAACGCACACGAACGAGCCGAGTGGAATCTCGACGTCGATGTTCTTCAGGTTGTTCTGCGTCGCCCCGAGGACTCGCAGGAAGTTGCCGTTCCCCTTGCGGCGCTCTTTGGGAATCGCGATCTGCCGCTCGCCCGAAAGATACTTACCGGTCAGGCTGCGCGGGTGCTTGCTGACGGCGGTCGGCGTCCCTTGCACGACCAATTCGCCGCCGCGCACGCCGGGGCCGGGGCCAAAATCGATGATCTGGTCGGCTGCCCACATCGTCTCTTCGTCGTGCTCGACGACGACGACCGTGTTGCCCATGTCGCGCAGCCGACGGAGCGTGCGGAGGAGGCGGTCGTTGTCGCGCGGATGCAGGCCGATCGAGGGCTCGTCGAGGATATAGAGCACGCCGACCAGGCCGCTGCCGATCTGCCCGGCCAGGCGGATGCGCTGCGACTCGCCGCCCGCGAGCGTCGGGGCCGTGCGGTCGAGCGTCAGGTATTCCAGCCCCACATCGACCAGAAACCCCACCCGCGTGCGGATTTCCTTGAGCACTTCCTCGGCGATCTGCTGCTGGGTGGGGTTGAGGTCCAGCGAACGGAAGAACTCGACCGCTTCGCTGACCGGCAAGCTGCAGACCTGCGGCAACGTGAGGCTCCTGGTTCCTGGCTCCTGGTTTCTGGTTCCTGACTCCTGGCCCCCGGCCCCTGCTCTCGTAATCCTTACTGCCCGCGCCTGCGCCACCAGCCGCTCGCCGTGGCACTCGGGGCAGCGGACCATCCGCATGTACTTTTCGAGCTGGCGAATCTGCGTCTTGCTCTTGCTGTTGCGGTAGCGGCCATTCAAGTCGGGGATGATTCCTTCGAACTTGCCGCCGTACATCATCGGCTTGGCGCCGGCCCGCCAGGTGAACGTGATGTGCTCGTTGCCGGTGCCAAAGAGCCAGAGGTTCTGGAGGTGCGCCGGAAGCTTGTGCCACGGCGTTTCGAGCATCGTCCCTTTTTTCAGGCCGTGCGTCCGTTCCACGGTGTCGGCGACGCCCTGATAAATGTGCCGCCGCCAGCGGCCCAGCTCATGCCACGGGCCGATCAGCTCAAAACATCCTTCCTGGAACGACAGCTTGGGAAACGGCGCGAGCAGGTCCGGATCGAACGAATACTGCACGCCCAAGCCGGCACACTGCGGACACATGCCTTGCGGGCTGTTGAAGCTGAAGAGCTGCGGGCTGGGAGGCTCGAAGGAAAGGCCACAGTGCGTGCAGGCGTAAGTGGACGAGAATAGCAGGTCCCCTTCGCGAGCGGCGGCGCGTGTCTTCCTTTTGCCTTTTCTCTCCGTCTCTCCGTCCCTCCGTCTCTCTGTCTCGCCCTCGTCCGACGGAGAGACGGAGGGACGGAGAGACGGAGAGACGGATTCTGTCTCGATGATCAGATTGCCTTCGCCCAACCGCAGTGCCAGCTCCACAGCCTCGGCCAGCCGCGGGCGGATGTCCCCTTTCATCGTGAGACGATCGACGACGACCTCGATGTCGTGCCGCATTTGTCGGTCGAGCGACAGGTTGTCGGTCAGTTGGGCCACTTCGCCATCGACCCGAGCCCGCACAAAGCCCTGCTTCAAGAGGTCTTTGAACAGGTCTTTGTATTCCCCCTTTTGCTGGCGAATCAGCGGGGCCAGCACCAAGAACTTCGTGCCGGTGGGGAGCTGCCCGATCCGGGCGAGTATCTCCTCGCGCGATTGCGCCGTGATCAGCCGCTCGCACTTGGGACAATGCCCCTGGCCCACGCGGGCAAAAAGCACCCGCAGGTAGTCGTAAATCTCGGTGATGGTGCCGACCGTCGAACGCGGGTTGTTGCCGGTCGATTTCTGGCTGATCGAAATCGACGGGGAGAGGCCGCCGATGTAATCGACGTCCGGCTTGGGCATCTGGCCCAGGAAATGCCGGGCATAGCTGGAAAGGCTTTCGACATAGCGCCGCTGCCCTTCGGCATAGAGCGTGTCGAACGCCAGCGAGCTTTTGCCGCTGCCGCTGACGCCGGTGAGACAGATTAGCTGATTGCGCGGCAGGACCAGCGAGACATCCCGCAGATTGTGCTCGCGGGCGCCCTTTATGACGATGTCCGAAGCAGGCATATTCCGGCGGCTGCTGGAGGCGACTTCCGTGAAATGAACCTCGCATTTTAGCAGGAGTCGGGGGCCAGCGGACAGGCGACAGAACGAACGCATGCAGGACGAAATCCGGATAACCAATGGCCAAGGTCGTCGCGCGGTAGGATGAGACGTGCTTCAAATCCGAAATCCCAAATCCAAAATCATAAATCTCATGCCCAACCGTCTCGCCCACGAATCCAGCCCCTACCTGCTCCAGCACCAGAACAACCCCGTGGACTGGTATCCGTGGGGGCCTGAGGCCCTGGCCCGCGCGAAGCAGGAAAACAAGCCGATCTTTCTGTCGATCGGCTACTCGGCCTGCCACTGGTGCCATGTGATGGAGCACGAAAGCTTCGAGAACGCAGAGATCGCGGCGCTCGTCAACGAGCATTTCGTGCCGATCAAGGTCGATCGCGAGGAGCGGCCCGACCTCGACCAGATTTATATGAACGCGGTGCAGCTCATGACGGGGCGCGGCGGCTGGCCGATGTCGATGTTCCTCACGCCCGATTTGCAGCCGTTCTTTGGTGGAACGTATTGGCCGCCCACGAGCCGCATGGGTATGCCCGGCTTTGACCAGGTATTGCGGGCGGTTGTTGACGCGTGGCAAAACCGGCGGGAGATGGCGGTGGAGCAGGCGGGGCAGTTGACGGAAGCGGTGCGGCAGGAGGGTTCAGGGACAGGAGGTCAGAGGTCAGAGGTCAGAGGTCAGGAAATTGACCCAAAGTCGGCCAAAGAGATGCTGGAAAACGCACAGTGTCAACTGGCGCGGGCGTTTGATTCGACGCATGGGGGCTTTGGGACCGCGCCCAAATTCCCGCATAGCATGGATTTGCAATTGCTGCTGCGGCTATGGAAGCGCAAGCCGCGTGAGGAAACGCTGCACATGGTGACGCATACGCTCCACAAAATGGCGGCGGGCGGGATCTACGATCATCTGGCCGGCGGTTTTGCCCGCTATAGCGTCGATGAACGGTGGCTGGTGCCACACTTCGAGAAGATGCTGTACGACAACTCGCTGCTTACCAGTGCGAGCATCGATGCGCTTCAAGCGACATGGAATTTGAATCTTTTCGGGAAAATAATCCGGGGAACTAGCGATTACATCCTTTGCTATATGACCGACGCCGAGGGCGGATTTCACAGCACCGAAGACGCGGACAGCGAAGGAGAGGAAGGCAAGTTTTATGTCTGGACGCCCAGCGAGATCAAAGCGGTAGTCGGGCCAGAAAAAGGCGAGCGATTCTGCTATGTCTATGACGTGACCGAGCAGGGAAACTTTGAGCACGGGAAGAGCATCCTCAACCTGCCCAAGACCATCGAGCAATGTGCGACGCTTAGAGGATGGAATGAGTGGGAACTGAGGGCCGAGCTGAAGGAATGCCGCGAACAGCTCCTGGCGGCCCGCAATCAGCGCGTTCGTCCTGGCAAGGACGACAAGATCTTGGTTAGTTGGAATGGCCTGATGATCGATGCGTTGGCTCGCGCTGCGCGAGTGATCGATGGCAAGGCTCCAGAATTGCACGCGGCGGCAGAGAAGTTTCTGGACCACGCCATCCGAGCGGCTGAGTTCATCCTCAAGTCCGTGTCGCGCCCTGACGGCCGATTGCTCCACACCTGGCGACACGGCAAGGCAAAGGGAGATGCGTTTCTCGACGACCACGCTTACTTCATTAATGCGCTGGTGACACTTTACGAGACGACGTTTAACGAGCGGTGGCTTGACGAGGCCGTCCGCTTGGCCGAAATCATGCTCCGCCATTTTGAAGACAAACAGCACGGCGGGTTCTTCTTCACGGCTGATGATCATGAACAGCTCATCGCCCGCAACAAGGACTTTCACGACGCGAGCGTCCCCAGCGGCAACGGCATGGCCGCGACAGCGCTGATTCGGCTCGGCAAATTGACGGGAAAAACGGAGTACCTTGAATCGGCACACGGAGCCATCATTGCCGGGATGCCCGTGATGGAACGCGCGCCCATGGCGGCGGGACAGCTCTTGATTGCCCTGGATATGTGGCTCGGTCCCATGCGGGAGCTCGTGCTGATCGGCGGCAGCGACGAGGAGGAGAATCAGACCGTGTTGGCCGACGTGCAGCGAGTCTTTGTGCCGAATCGGGTGCTGGCGTATCGACCGGGCGCGGGGCCTCAGGGGGCTGACGCCCCCCGCTCGCCAGCTCACGCGCCCCAATCGCAGTCACTGGCAGCGCTGTTCGAAAGCCGCACCGCCATCGACGATCAGCCGACGCTTTATGTCTGCGAAAACTATACGTGCCAGCAGCCGATCGTGGGGGGCGATTCGATTCGCGCGGCGCTCAAGCGGCTTAGCGAGGCAGGCCAGTCGTGATTCAAGCCGGGCTGGTGGCTGGGGTGCCCAGCCCCACAGCGCTCTTGGCCAGGTAGAAGACGCGATCGAGCAGGCGGGGAGTCGTGTGTTCCTTATCGCTGACCGTGTGATCCAGGGCGATGCTCGCCAGCTGCTGGTAACCGCCAGTTTGGCAGAACGAGCAGCCGAGCAAATAGCCGTCGTCGGTCGGTTGCTTCCACTGCACACGCAGCGGGATGGCGATTTTTTTCCCCGCCTCCCCTTCGGCCGAAAGCATGATCCGGTAGCCGAGTTGCACGTCGGTCGGCGATTTGAGGCAGCATCCGCCGAGCGACAGATCCACCACGCGAACGCCGGTGTTGGCCTGCCCCTGGGTCAATTCGGGCCTGGCCTCGACGTCGACCGATACAGGTCGCCTTTCGTGTGATCGCCGGTTGAAACAGCCCGCATCCGAAAGGACCTTCAGCACATCGTCGGCCAACGGCTCGGTGAAGTGGCACGTGACCCTGCAGCCGTGGAATTTCCAGGGCCGCACATCGCGGACGATAGCGTCCAACAGCGGCACCTGGCCGGCCTGCACGCCGCCGAAGACGAGTTGGCACGGCTGGCCAAAGGGCAAGAGGCTCTCGGCCGTCAACCTTACCGTGTTCCGGTCCAAGGATTGAACTTCAGCAGTCTGTGCGCGGGGCGTTCCGTCTCGTTCGGTCCAGCGCAGCTCGACCCACGCGATTGACTCTGAAGCAGCCATGGCATGCAACCTGAAATCAGCCGCGCAAATTCGCATGCCCCCACTCAGTAGGGCATCGCGAGCACCCGATGGCGGCGACGAGAAAGTCTAGCTTGCAGTGGGTGGCCTGACCGATTTTCCGCGGGTCAAAGCACCGGGCCCCCCCGCGATAAGGGCAAGAATGCCGAAGAGGCCGGTCGCAACGAAGGTTCGGACGCGCCGGCGGCGTGGCAAAACGTCAAATACCCCGGGCGGGATTCGAACCCACGACCCCCGGTTTAGGAAACCGGTGCTCTATCCTCTGAGCTACCGGGGCATGACGTCATTCTGGCTGGTTCATTCTGGCTGATTCATTCTGGGATTCATTCTGGCTGATTATCGCACAATTCCAAGGGCCGAGTGAACGGCGCCTGTAAAACTCGCCCGGCCGCTTCAATTTTTCAGCGCTGCGCTGGCTCGTTGGCAATCTGATTCCACCAGACCGTCAGGTAATGCTTCTCCAGCCGATCTTCCGCGATGGTTGGACCTGAGGCGACCGCGAAATCCGGGTCGCCATCGCTGTCGAAATCCGCGATCGCCAGCGTCGCATAGTTGGGCGAGCCTCGCTCGAGAGTATGGCGACGGAATTGGCCGGGCGTAGCTTGCTCGAGAAAGACAATCGACGGTTGTTGGGCGCCGCGCAGGCTTGCGGGTTGGACGTTGCGCGGTAGGAACACTACGGCGAGCACATCCTCATCGCCATCTCGATCAAAGTCCGCCGCCAGCGCACGATAAGCACCGGACATGTCGGTGAGCCGGTGATATTGAAAGGCGAGTCCCCCACAGTTTTCCAGCCACTGGACCCCATGCCAGGGGCTGGCGATGTGGTTGTCGAATGCGTCGCCATTGGTGTAGAGGATGTCGCGGTCCCCATCCCGATCCAAATCGACCAATTCGATGCCGCTGAACCCGAAGGTCAGATCGGGCGCCGCCCAAATGTTGCGGCGCTGAAATCGTCCCCCTCCCACATTGATGAACAAATCGACGGCCTCATATTCCTGGCTGATCAGAGCCATGAAATCCGCTCGGCCGTCGCCGTCGAAGTCGTGCGCGGGCACGTGGATCGCGCCGGGGCGATCGTCGATCGGCTGCATTTCGAACCGAGGCTGGTCCGCTTCCGTCGAGATGTTTCGCAACCACAGAATCCCGCCCGTCTGCTGCCAGCCGAATACGGCGACGATCAAATCGAGTTTTTCATCTCCATCCACATCCTCTGCTCGCACGTCGGCAACGCGTCCCAGTCCGGCCTGTAGCTCAGTGACCTCATATTCCGTCTTGTCCTGGCGGCGACGGAGCCACACGACCCGGCCCCGATCGTGTTCGGCCGGCTGGAAGCTGCCCAAGTCGGCCACGACCAGGTCGGTCGTCCCGTCTGCGTCCAAGTCACAGGGCTCAGCCCGGCACGGATTGCGGAGCAGCGCCAGGAACCTCGGAGCGGCGCGCCCTTGCTGCTTGACATCGATCGCCACGACATGCCCATACCGCATGTCGCACGCGACCAGGACGGGAGGACTGTCAGCCGACAGCTGGACCCAATTGAGGTGGGCGATTTCGGGCAGAATGTTCACAGGGGAATTTAGATAGAGATGCTCCTGAGAAAACTTGACGGGAAGATCCTCCGCAACATCGTTCGGCGCCGGGAAGCTCAGCTCCTCGGGCGAGCGGGCGCGAAAGTAAGTGAGCGTCTCGTGCAGCGGTGGCGGGTCCAAATCGGTGCGGCCCGACTTCGCGTAGAACTCGTAACCCTTTCGCACCTCGACATACCAGCGGTCGCGGGAAAAACTTTCTGGCCGCGGAAGCGCATGGCAGTCCCCACAGAAGGCTGCGATGCGGCGCTCTGTTTCGCGCAAATCCGCCGTGGCCGGCTCGCGCGTCGAGACAGAATTGAGTTGCGGAAGCTGACCGGGGCCTGGCCCACATCCCGTTAGCGCCAACAAAAGCCAGGCGTAGCGGCCCGCATAAAAGGCGCGCCACTGCCGCGGCGTCAAGTGCGTGATGCACTCCAAGTGGAGGAGTCGTCGGATCGTGGCCACCGGGAAGTCCCTTGTCCGCCTGGTCCCGTTGCAAATAGTGCAATGATCGCCAACATCGACCCTGCGAGCATCGTTCACTATACTCATTCACTTGTCCAGCACGACTCGTCCGACGCGATGCAGCGCGCAGTGCAGGAATAACCGGCCGGACATGATTTGGCCATTCCGATCTTCGCAAGACCCTGAGAAGCAACCGCGGCGCCGCTGGCGGCGTTGGGCAATCGGAGTCCTGCTCGTGGCGCTGGCGGCCGCGGCGATTCTGGGCCGGGGAAGCACTGCCGCTATTGCCCGCCGCACTGCGGCACGACATCTGGAAGCGGGCGCTATCGACGCGGCTGAGAGGTCGCTGGATTGGGCCGACTGGCTCGCTCCGGGCGACGAGGCAAACGACCTGATGCGGGCCGCCTGCTTCCGACGCCTGGGGGACATCGACGCTTGGCGAAGTGCGCTGGAAATGGCCGAGCGCAGCGGTGTACCGGCCGCAGCGATCGAGCGCGAGCACAGGGTGGGCAACATCCGCTGGGGCCAGGTCGAGAGCGTCGCCTGGGGCGACTACGATGCGCTGATCGATTCTGGGGCTGCGCCGCGCGACGCCGTCCACGCGGTCGTCCACGGGCTGCTCGCCAAGGGGGACCGCCAGAAAGCTCAGAACCTGATCGATGCCTGGGCGAAGACCAATCCGGGCGGCGAAGACGAGGCGTCGTTTCTGCGCGGCGTCGCGTGGTGGTCGGCAGGCAAATTGGATTCGGCCCAAGCAGAGTTCGAAAAGACGCTCGACCGGCAGCCCGGGCATGAATTGGCCCATGCTGGCCTGGCACGACTGTTCGAGGATCAGCACCGCTATCAGCAGGCGCTGGAACACGACCATTGGCTCGTGACCTCCGCACCTGATCGAGAATCGGCCCGGGTGGATTTGGCCCGCATCTACCGCAAGTTGGGACGCATGAAGGACGTCCGTGCGGTGCTCAAGCCGCCCGCTCCAGGGACGGATGTATCCGAGAGAATGGCTCTGGAGCTGGCCGAAATGGAATTTGAATCGGGAAACTACCAGACCGCACAGCGATGGTTCGATCGGGCCCACCTTGAGCGCCAGCGTGTACCCGAATCAATCCGTGCCGCGGCCACAAGCGCGGCCCTGCTGGGCGATTTGGCCAGAGCGGAGCAGCTTTTTCCCAGCGTGGATGATCCGCAGGGTATTTCCCGCCGAAGGGACGAACTGATGCGGCGGATCGCGCTCGACCCGGCGGACTTTGTGGCTGCTGGTGAGCTGCGGCAACTGCCGGTGCGGCCGGCAGTGCCAGGGCCCGACAGCGACAGCACTTCCGCCCCCGCACCGTTGGCGCTGTTCAGGCAACACTGCGCTGCTTGTCACGGCGACAACGGCAATGGAGCGGGCCGCGCGGCCCGGCATCTCCATCCTCGGCCGCGGAACCTGCGCGCGGACCGGTTTCGCCTGATCAGCACGCTCAATCACGTGCCGACGCGGGAGGATATCGAGCGGGTGATTCGGGAAGGAATCCCCGGGGCCTCAATGCCCTCGTTTGCCAGGCTGCCCAAGGATCAGCAACGCCTGTTGGCGGAGGAGGTGCTGCGGCTTTACGGCGAGCGATTTCGCGAAGAA
>JAKEHX010000507.1 GCA_022614795.1 Planctomycetaceae bacterium
AGCGCAGTCCGTTTGCCGTTACGCGTCTGGAGCATGAACAGCTTCTTCTTCTCGATCGTGAACTCAAAGTCCTGCACGTCGCCGAAATTCTTCTCGAGCGTCTTGCGGACCTTTTCCAGCTCCTTGAAGGCCGCGCCGATCGTCTTGTCATGGGCCATTTCGGCGATCTTCTTGGGCGTGCGGACGCCGGCGACGACATCTTCGCCTTGAGCGTTCACGAGGTACTCGCCGTAAAAGACGTTCTCGCCGGTGGCCGGATCGCGCGTAAAGGCGACGCCGGTCGCACAGTCGTCTCCCATGTTGCCGAAGACCATGCTCTGCACGTTGACCGCGGTCCCCCACTCGTCGGGAATGCGATACTTCTGGCGATAAATGATCGCCCGCTCGTTCATCCACGAGTTGAACACCGCGCCGATCGCCCCTTCGAGCTGCTTCACTGGGTCGGTCGGAAACTCCTTGCCGGTGCGGTCTTTGATCAGCCTCTTGTATCGCTTCACCAGCTCTTGCAGATCGGCCTCGTTCAGGTCGGTGTCTTCCTTGGCGCCGACTTCGCGCTTCAGGCCGTCCATCACTTCGTCGAACGGCTCGTGCTCGTTCTCGTGCCGCTTCTGGACCCCCATCACCACGTCGCCATACATCTGCACAAAGCGGCGGTAGCTGTCCCAGGCAAAGCGGCCGTTATTGGTCGCCGCCTTGAGGCCGTCGGTCGTGGCGTCGTTCAGACCGAGATTCAGGATCGTATCCATCATCCCGGGCATCGAGTCGCGCGAGCCGGAACGGACCGAGACGAGCAGCGGGTTCTTGGGGTCGCCGAACTTTTTGCCCGTTTCTTTCTCCATCCAGGCGATGGCCTTGGCCAGGTCGCCGGGCAACTGGCTGGGGAACTTCTTGCCATTCTGATAGAAGTGCGTGCAGACCTCGGTCGTGATGGTGAAGCCGGGCGGCACGGGCAGTCCGATGCGGGTCATGGCGGCGAGGTTGGCACCCTTGCCGCCGAGGAGGGCCTTCATGTCCCCCTTGCCGTCGCACTTGCTCTTGCCGAAGAAGTAGATGATCTTCCTGCCGCCGGCGGCCGGTTTTGCCTTCGCCATGTTCATTTCCCGTGTGGATCGCCCTGAGAGGATGCTGGCCCTAGAGCGGGCCGCAATTTGCCGAGAATTCAAACCCCAAAGTGTAGGTCGATAGGGAGTTAGCGTCAATGAATGGGGCTTAATCGAATCAGCGCAACGGACGACAATCTTCCCTTGAAGGGCACGCAGCAGCCTGGTCTCGGCCGTCGGATTCGCAGGGCTGGAAGACCTTGTGCGGAATTCGTCCGCCGTAATTAGCTCGTAGCAGCGTTTCACTGCCCCTTGGCTGCTCGGTAGCCTGAATTCGATGGACAACCGTTGGCGACAGGTCGCATAATTGAAAACAGGAGCCAGCCATGACCGCCGTGATTCTCGATCGACGATTGGAACGCGCGATGATCGCTCGCCGCCGCCGTTTGGGCATCGACGGTCGAGATGAGGTTTGGAATGGAGTGTATGTGATGGCGCCAGAAGCCGACGTCGAGCACCAGGAGTTTGCCTTTGATCTGGCCGTAGTCTTTGCCGAGGCTATCAAACGCGCCGGGCTCGGCCGATGTACGCACGGCGTGAACATTAGCGACCGCAAGCGCGGCTGGATGAAGAATTATCGCGTGCCGGATGCGGCCGTTTTCCTGAACGGCACGACGGCCCAGATGTGCGGCGAATTCTGGTGCGGCGGCCCGGATTTCGCAGTCGAAATCGTCAGCCCCCGCGACCGCACTCGCAAAAAGCTCCCCTTCTACGAAAAGGTCAAAACGCGGGAGCTGCTGATTGTGGACCGCCGTCCGTGGAAGCTGACATTGTTTCGTCTGATTGACGGCAAGCTCGTCGATGTTGGACAATCGACATTGGACGACTCTCGCTTGCTGAAGAGCCAGGTCGTGCCGCTGTCGTTTCGCCTGGTGGGCGACCCATCGCAGCCGGCGATGGAGGTCGTGCATCAAAACGGGCAGCAGCAGTGGCTTGTCAAACCGATCGGTCGGCCGGCAGAATAGACTTCGCTTGCTGGCCGCCAAATTCTCACCACGCCAGCTTTGCCGGAAAGAACTCGGCGATCAGCTCTTCGTAATACGGCCGCAGCGAGCGGACGTCAGGCCGGGCGGCGTCTTTGCTGTAGAGATCGTAGGGGTTGAACGCCCGGACCCAGCGGAACATCTCGCGGTCGCGGCCATCCATCAGGTGGCCATAAGCCCCCTCGCTGTGCGCGGGATAGAACGAGTGGTAACGGATCATGTATTGCGCCGGTTCGGGCAGATAGTCCTTGGTGACGTGGTACAGATACTCGTCGTGGCCCCACGAGAGGTGCACCTGATCGAGGCCGCAGCCGGGCTCGTAAATGCCGCACTCGCTTTGCAGGGCCGGATTGTTCGTGTCGGGATTGTCGGCAAAGAACTCGCTGAACACGATTCTGTCCGAGAAGCGGCAGCCGACGGGAAACGTGTCGCCCACGACGGCCCATTGCGGCTCGCCGAAGAGGCAGAGGATTTTGCCCAGGTCGTGAATGAGGCCGGTGAGAATGAACCACCGCGGGTGGCCGCCCGCGCGAATCGCCTCGGCCGTCTGCATCAGGTGCTCGATCTGCGACAGGTCGGTGTCGGGATCGCTGTCATCGACGAGCGTATTGAGAAACTCCATCGCCTCCCAGATGCCCATGTGCCGGCGAGTCAGCGGGAGATATTCGCGCTTCTTCGCGAGCACGAACTCGAGCGTCTGGTGGCGATGATTGAGCCGATAGAACTCCTTGACGCTCGGCCTGGCCTGGGCGCGGTAATCGCGAAATGCTGCCTTGGGCTTGCCGCTGGCCGCAGCGGGATAGCGGGCCGCCAGCGATTCCTCCCAGTCGTCGAGATGATCCAACGGCTTTGACGGACTAATCATCGACGTGCCTTCCTGTTTCGACCCACTTGGAATTGTTGAATGCTCGGACAAAGCTGCTCGCTCGACTTCGCTATTTCTCAGTATTCTTCGGTGCAGAGAGCAGAAACGCTTCTAACTCCGCCAGTTTGTCGGTGTTGATTCGATCGACGCCGGCGGCGAGCAGCTCCCTCCACACCGTTTCCTTCTCGGGCGTGGCCCAAAAACGCACTTGCCGCCCTTGGTCGTGAGCCTGCTTCACGAGTTCAGACAGTTTCGTCTTTTCGGTCGCGGAAATCGGCGCTTCGCCGTGCCAGGTAAAGACCAGGTTCCAGTTCGCGCTGATCCAAGGGACCAGGTGCGACGGCGCCTCAAGCTTGAGATCCTCCGGCCGGCCGTCGATGCCCACATAGCGAACTGCCTGTTTGGCGATCGTTTCCTTGGCCCGGTTGCCGCTGAGGACGATCGTCACCGCACGCGCCTCGAACTTACCATCCTTGGTCACCGAGAGAATGTCCGCGTAACCGGCCAGCACTTTGTCGAGCGCCGCGTAGGTCGCCTCCGCCTCGCTCTTGACATCGATCATCAGATAAAACGGCGGCCCATCGCGATAAACCCGGCCGCCATTGGCCGCTAGCCGCTCGCGCAGCGGATCGAGATAGAGCCTCTGGAGCGTCCGTTCGGGCGCGAGCTCACGGGCTTCGTGGCCAACCAGCAGCCCTTCCGGCCTCAGGAAAATGTCAGCCTCGACGCTCGTAAATCCGTGGTCGAGCGCATCCGCCAGCGGCCGCGCATGGGCATAGTCGTTGTGGGCATGCGCCTGCGGCAGTGGTGCGACGTCTGCCGCCACCGCAGCGGTTGCCGCTAGCGTGTTGATTGCCGCCAGCAGCATCGTGACAAAACTGATTTTCATCCAACGCATGGTCTAATCCTCCGACTGAACAACGTCACCAGTCACGGACGATTGTCGCGCAATTCCACCCTCTTTGCCAGCTTCCTCCTTGCTTAACGGCGGCTGGAAAGCTGTAATGCAGACCAAAGGGGGCCTACTACGGAGGTTCATGCGATGACCGTCGTGCAGGCCTGGGTTGTGGCGAGTGTGCTGGTTGTTCAAACTCCGCCCGTGACGCCGGGCGAATCTCCCGCGGCTGGCGCACCCAAGGCGGCGCTGGAGGAATTCCTCGCCGATGCCAAGACCTATCAGATGACGCTCGGCGGCTCGCCGGGCAAAAACCTGGAGTTCTCGCCGCAGCCGCTGTTGCACTGGGGCAATCCGGCCCGCAACGGCGAAGACGGCGCGGTGTTTGTCTGGCTCAAGCAGGGGCGGCCCGAAGTAATCGGCAGCGTCTTTGAGTATCCGGCCCGGGGAGTGGTCGTTCGCAAGCACGCGCTGCATTCGCTCGCCGATCAGCCGATTACGGCAAGTTTCAACGATGTCGAGATCTGGACGCCCAAAGCAGCCGGCGTGAAGTTCGCCGCCGTCCCCGGCGCTGAACCGCCCGCCGACAACCCGCGTCGGCGGCTGGCCCAGATGCGCGAGCTGGCCCGCCAATTCACGGTCGAAATGGTCGATCTGCGTGAAAGCAAGTCCGAGCTGCGGCTGATGAGCCAGCCGCTGATCCGCTATGAGCCCAAGGCGGGAGCGACGCAGGACGGGGCGATTTTCGCGCTGGCCGTGGGGACCGATCCCGAGGCCCTGCTGCTGCTCGAGGCCCGCAAGTCCGAGGACGCCGCGCGGTGGGAGTATGCCTTCGCCCGCTTTCACTTCGTGCTGCTCAGCGCCCGCCACGACGGCCGCGAGGTCTGGCGAGTCGAAGCCGACCGCGACATGATGAGCACGGTCTTCGGCCGCGGCGATCCCCAGCGGGAGAAGATCTACTACTCGGTGGTGAAGGCCATCGCGATGCCGTGAGCCATTCGCACCCGCTCGTTAAGGCGCTGCTACCGGGCGGCGGAGATCGTCGAGTTCAAACAGTCGGATGAACCATTCGACGAACGGTGCGGCCAGCGGGCTACTTGGGTCCAACACTTGATGAGCTATCGCCTCATGCAACTGCCGGCCAGGTGGGTCCTGCCAGGCGAGCCACGAGTGGATCTGCGCTTTTGGCAAGTGAGCATCGGCAAAAGGCGCCGGAATTGTCTTTGCCAATGCTGTTGCTTGCTTTGCATGCTCAAAGACTGGAATTTGGTCGGCGCGAATTAGATCACAAAGCAGCGTTTCGAGCATGCCTTCGCGCTGATTGTCCGGCATGATCCATGCCCCAATGCGCAGACCAGCATCGTTGGTTTCAATCAGTCCGGCAGCGGGCATTGCCTCTGGCAGCGTTGGAAAGCGCGCAAGCAAGCGATCGCGCACTTGTTGCCAGCGATTGGTAACGCTTCCGTTAGCGTCCACCACGATTCCAAGTGCTTCCAGATTGGGCGTCTTCAGAAGCGCATTAATCCGCTTCCGCTTCAACACCTCCTTGTCACCACCGCAAGTGAAAATCTCAACCGGATGCTGTTTCCTTTCACGATCTCCCCAGGCCACGAGGGCTGCTTTCTCAACGAGTTCAGGAATCGTGAATCGTTCGTCGTTCCCTTCGACGAGCAACAAGTTCCGGTCGCAACGCGGGACAGTCATCGCGTCTCAATTCCTTCACTGGCTGCGATGACAATCTGTGCTTCGGAGTAGTGAATCGACTCTGAATTGCCGCGTTCGATGCGATGCATGGAGATGCGGTCATTTTCTCCGTTGTCGGAGTCAGAATCAGAGTCATTGCAAATTCGCGCAAGTCCGCGGACGCAGTCCAGGCTGTGGGTCGTAGCGAAAACTTGGACATTTAGTTGCTCGGCGACATCGATTACGAATTTCCAAACATCGTCGAGAATAGAGTGATGTAGACCAGTGTCGATTTCATCGACAAACAAAAACCCGTTGCGACTCTCAACCAAAGCGATGGCAAGCGCGAGTAGTCGCGACGTCCCCGCCCCCATGCTGCCCAGCGGAACGGGCTGAACTTGGTCGGTCAATTTGACACGAAAGATCCCTGACTCATGAGTCCGGTCTTGGACAAACGCAATTCGTTGGAGGGACGGTTCAATAATTCGCAGACAATCCTCAACGCGTTTCTCGTTTTCGGTCAGGGCAATCTCGCTCCAGTATTCGGCAGTCGCAGTTGAAGCGGAATCGTCCGACGAAACAAAGGCTGCCGCAGAAAGATGCTCCCTTTTGTGTTCGGGTAGTGAGGTGGTCAAGGGGTTAACGCCGCCCAAACTGCTGATCGGCAGGTCACGATGCCACGGTTTCTTGCCACTCCAACGGCTATCGATACGCATCCAGAGTGCATCGGCAGGCGATCTAGGAGATGGATCATTGGGCATTTCGCTGACGGTGCTACTTTGTCCGCGCATCACACGAACCTCGATCGCGCGTTCGCGGCCAAGATCGGTAGCGGAAACTGAAAAGGAGCTTCCTTCACGCAGAACATGGCCCAAGAACAACCGCCGTATGTCGAGTTCGTGGAAATGGACGGATCCACTTGAGGTGAATTGCAATGTCTCTTCCCGCCGCGACATGAAACGGTCTAGTGCCAAAGCGTCGGCGCACCGCACCAGCGTGTAGATGGCCTCAAGCACCGAGGTCTTTCCATGATTGTTCTGGCCAACCAGTAAGTTCACGCGGGTCAGATTACGAACCGCAAGACTCCGGAAGCACCGAAAATTCGTGATGTTCAGGGTCTTGATCATGTCGGATGAAAGCTGCCTTATTCTATAATCATATCATCCACCGTCCGCCCGCCGGGGATCATCGGCAGCACGTGCTCGACGTAGGGGACTTGCACGTTCAAGAGATACGGGCCGTCCGAGTCGATCATTTCTTCGAGGGCCGGCACCAGATCGCCCTTGTCGCTGATCGTGGCCGCGTTCCAGCCGTAGCCCTTGGCGATGGTCACGAAATCGGGATAGCGCTCGTTGACGTAGGGCTCGTTGCCGCCGCCGGTAGCCTCGGCATGGTCGATCGGGCCGAGGTAGGTGTGGGCCCGGTTGGAATCGTGGAAGCGGTCTTCCCACTGCACGACCATCCCCAGGTGCTGATTGTCGAGGAGCAGCACCTTGACCGGCAGCTTCTCGCAGAAGCAAGTCGCCATTTCCTGGATGTTCATCTGGAAGCTGCCGTCGCCGTCGATGTCGATCACCAGGGCAGCGGGATGAGCCGCTTGCACTCCCATCGCCGCCGGCAGGCCGAAGCCCATCGTCCCCAGGCCGCTGGAGCTGAGCCAGGTCCGCGGATGGCGAAACTTGAAGAACTGGGCCGACCACATCTGATGCTGGCCGACGCCGACCGTGACATACGTCTCGCGGCTGGCGGTGAGGCGCGACAGCTCGGCAATCGCGTGCTGCTGGAGGATGCCGTTAAATCCCGTATCGTACTTAAATGGGTAGGCCTTCTTCCAGTCCTGGCAGAGCTTGACCCAGGCCGACAGGTCCGCCGGGGCCTCGACGATCTTGTTCAGCTCGCCGAGCGCATACTTCACATCGCTGCACACCGGAATGTGGGCCGGCTTGTTTTTGTTGATCTCCGACGGATCGATATCGACGTGGATGATCTTGGCGTGCTTGGCGAACGCTTCGAGCTTGCCGGTCACGCGGTCGTCGAACCGCACGCCCAGGGCGATCAACAGATCGCAGTCGCGCACCGCCCAGTTGGCATAGACGCTGCCGTGCATCCCCAGCATGTCGAGGCAGAGCGGATGCTCGGCCGGGAACGCGCCCAGGCCCATCACTGTCATGGTCACGGGAATGCCCGTCTTTTTGATCAGCTCGCGCAGCTCGTCGCTGGCATTGCCCGAGACAATGCCGCCGCCGGCATAAATCAGCGGCTTCTTGGCCAGCTTGATCGCCGCCGCAATCTGCATGATCTGCTGCGGCTGGGCCTGGCGGAGCTTGCCGTTGTAGCCAGGGAGGTTCAGCGGCTCATTCCAGTCGGGGGCGAACATCTGCTGCTGGACGTTCTTGGGCATGTCGACCAGCACCGGCCCCGGCCGGCCGGTCGTCGCCACGAAGAACGCCTCGCGCATCACGCGGGCCACGTCCTTGATGTCGGTCACCAGGTAGTGATGCTTGGTGATGCCGCGGCAGACCTCGACGATCGGCGTTTCCTGAAAGGCGTCGGTGCCGATGACTGTGGTGCCGACCTGCCCGGTGATCGCGATCAGCGGCACGCTGTCGAGCTTGGCGTCGGCGATGGCGGTAACGAGGTTCGTCGCCCCCGGCCCGCTGGTCGCCATGCACACGCCCGGCTTGCCGGTCGAGCGGGCGTATCCTTGGGCGGCGAAGGCTCCGCCCTGCTCATGCCGCGGGAGAATTGTCCGCAAGCGGTCGGAAAACCGCGTGAGAGCCTGATGCAGGGGCATGCTGGCCCCGCCGGGATAAGCGAAGAGGACTTCCACGCCGTGATCGACGAGCGACTTGACGAGGATGTCGGCCCCGCTCATGAGCTGGCTCTGAGTGGCGGGGGCGGCGGTAGCCATAACTGCTTACTCCTCTTCGAGTTCCGTCAATTCACTGCAAGTCAACACGCCCACGCAAGCGTGGGACGTGGCACCCAATCGGCAAACCTATCAGATTATGCCACACCCCGGCGGGCATCAAGCGACCGCGAGCGGCTAAAATCGAGCAAAACGGGGCGAAAACGGCCCAGAGAACCTTTTGGATTGGACCCATTCAATGCGTGAAGTGATGCTCGTGGCGGTTGGAGGTTCGCTAGGAGCTTTGGCAAGGTACGGCGTAGGCCTTGCGGCCGGTCGACTGCTTGGCAAGGGTTTCCCTTGGGGCACCGTGGCGGTTAATGTCGCCGGCTGCTTTGTAATGGGCCTCGTGATGGAGTGGATTCTCGATCTCGAATCGCATGCCGTTGCCACTGCCGCACTCCGGCGGCAAGTCGCATTCTGGAAACAGGGTATCGCAATCGGTTTTTTGGGAGGCCTGACGACGTTTTCGTCCTTTGGGGCCGATACGCTGCGGCAGTTTGAGAGCGGGAATTTCACGCTCAGCCTGGCCAACATCGCGGCCAATGTGGTGCTCTCGCTGGCGGCGGTTTGGGCAGGGATGTCGCTGATGCAGGCGGCAGACTGATGGCTGAATGTCGAGCCCGGCGATATCGGCGAGCCAGTTTCACGTGTAAGATCGAGGCGCGCATCTTGAGTTTCGCGGCTGAGCGTGCGACACTGCGGCCATTCTTTCCCCCTCCCAGCCGCATGAGGAATCGCCATGAATCGCCGCTCATCGCTCGTCTGGACTCTCGCCATGTTGTTCGCCATCCCGATGTCAATCGGCGTTGCCGCCGACGGACCGAAAGAGCTGCTCGCGTACTTCGGCACCTACACGGGCGGCGGCAAGAGCAAGGGAATTTATTGCTACAAGCTCAACCTGGCCAGCGGCAAGCTGACCGAAGTCGGCGTCACCGAGGGGATCAAGAACCCTTCGTTCCTGGCGATTCATCCCAGCGGCCGCTTCCTCTATGCCGTGAGCGAAGTCAGCGAAGGGGGTAAGCCCACGGGCGCTGTCACCGCGTTCGCCCTCGATCGCAAGAGCGGCAAGCTGACCGCTCTCAATCACCAGTCAAGCGAAGGGGCCGGGCCCTGCCACGTCTCGGTCGATAAGACGGGCAAGTGCGTGCTGGTGGCCAATTACGGCGGCGGCAGCGTGGCCTCGCTCCCGCTGGCTGACGACGGCTCGCTCAAGGCGGCGGCCTCGGCCATCCAGCACGAAGGGTCGAGCGTCGATCCCAACCGCCAGAAGGAGCCGCACGCCCACTCGATTAACGTGTCGCCCGACAATCGCTTCGCGTTTGCCGCCGATTTGGGGCTCGACAAAATTCTGGTTTACAAGCTCGATCCGGCCAAAGGGACCATTGCTCCCAATAGCCCCCCGCACGCCGCCACTCCTCCCGGCGGCGGGCCGCGGCATTTTGCGTTTCATCCCAGCGGCCGGTTCGCCTACGTCTGCAACGAGATGAAATCGTCGGTCACCGCGCTGGCCTACGACGCCGACAAGGGCTCGCTCACCCAGCTCCAGACCATCACCACGCTGCCGGCCGACAAGCAGGACCTGAAGGGGAACTCGACGGCCGAGATTCAGGCGCATCCGTCGGGCAAGTTCGTGTATTGCAGCAATCGCGGGCACAACAGCCTAGCGATCTTTGCCGTCGATGAGAAGACGGGCCAGCTTACCGCGGCCGGCCATCAATCGACGCTGGGGAGCACGCCGCGCAACTTCGGCATCGATCCGACCGGGCAGTACGTAGTCGCTTGCAACCAGGCGACCGACAACGTAGCCGTGTTTCGGGTCGATGCGGCCAGCGGGAAGCTCGCGCAGGTGGGAGAGCTGGTGAGTATTCCAGCGCCGGTATGTGTAAAGTTTTTGGCCGTAGAGTAGGCAGTCGCTGGACGTATCTTCCCGCTGTAGCGCGCCGCTGATATTCCGTGAGTCCCGTTTACGGGACTTTGCCTCTC
>JAKEHX010000508.1 GCA_022614795.1 Planctomycetaceae bacterium
AGGAGTTTGCCCTGCTGGAAATGCTCGATGGCCGGGCGAGCATCGAGGAAATCTGCGAGCGCTTCGAACAGAAGTTCGCTCCACAGCGGATTCGCCCGGCGGAGCTTCAGCAGCTCCTGGCGAATTTCCATCGCAGCCGCCTGGTGATCGCCGACGCCGCCGGACAGGGCGAGCAGCTGTTGGCCCGCCGGCACGAGCAACAGCGTAAGGCGATTCTCAGCACGCTGGGGAATCTGCTGGCCATTCGCTTCAAAGGGATCGATCCCGACCGGTTTCTCACCTGGCTCGATGCTCGCTGCGGATGGTTTTTCTCGGTTCCGGCAGGCGTCTGCTCCGCAGCCCTGATTCTTTCGGCCGTGGCGCTTTTGGCCGCGGAATTCGACGTTCTTCGCTCGCGGCTGCCGGAGTTTGAGGCGTTTTTCGCAGCTCAGAATTGGCTCCTGCTCGCGCTCGCACTGGCCGGGACCAAGGTGCTTCACGAAATTGGCCACGGGCTGGCTTGCAAGCGTTTTGGCGGCGAGTGCCACGAAATGGGGCTGATGATGCTGGTGGGCACGCCGTGCTTGTACTGCAACGTCACGGACGCCTGGATGATCCCCAACAAATGGCAGCGGGCGGTTGTCGGGGCGGCTGGGATGTATGTCGAGCTGAACCTGGCGGCGATCGCTACGTTTGTCTGGTGGTTCAGCCAGCCGGGCCTGGTGAACCACCTCTGCCTCAACGTGATGTTCGTGTCGTCGGTCAGCACGCTGCTATTCAACGGCAATCCGCTGCTGCGATACGACGGCTACTACATCCTGTCGGACCTGCTGGAGATTCCCAACCTGAGACAGAAGTCGGCCGCCGTCATTCAGGGGACGCTCGGCCGGTGGCTGCTGGGGATTTCGCCGCGCCGCGATCCATTTCTTCCGACGCGGCATCGGTGGGCATTCGCCCTCTACGCGGTAGCGTCGAGTGTATACGGCTGGCTCATATCGCTGTCGATCTTCTGGTTTTTGTATCGAGTCTTGCAGCCGTACGGCCTGGAGATCCTTGGCCAGATGCTCGGCGTGACGATGATTGTCAGCCTGATCATCGTGCCTGTGGTCCGCCTGGTGAATTTCCTTTTCCAACCTGCGAGGGCCGATTCGATGAACAAGATGCGTGCTTCCGTGGGGGTGGGAATTGCAGTGGCAACTCTGGCGAGCGTGCTGGCCGTGCCGCTGCCGTATTACGTCACGTGCAGCGTCGAACTAGCCCCGCGGGGGGCGGCGAGCGTCTATGTCGATGTGCCAGGGCAGGTCCGCACGGTCCACGTCCGCTTTGGCCCTGTTCAGCCCGGCCAGCCGATCGTGGAGCTGGACGACGTCGATGCCCGGCTCGTGGAGCAGCGATTGGCCGGTCAGCGCGACCAGTTGGCGACGCGCGTCGAGAGTATCCGTCAGCGGGCACATACCGATGACCAGGCGCTGCTCGAGCTGACGCACGTCGAGGAGGCCCTTAATGCGCTGGAAATTCAGCTCGCCCGCCGCCGCGACGAGCTGGCCCGGCTGACGGTGCAGGCGTCCGTGGCGGGCATGCTCGTCCCGCCGCCCAGCCGAGCGGCTCCGGCCGGTGACGCGACACGGTTGGCTGCCTGGTCGGGGCGGCCACTCGATGTGCGCAATATTGGGGCACATCTGGAGGCAAGTACGCTCCTGGGCCAAATTGTCCAGCCGGGACAACTGGAGGCGATCCTGGCGGTGCCACAGGAAGAAATGGACTACGTTCGCGAAGGTCAGCGGGTGGAGATGCTTTTGCATCACTTGCCGGGCGAAAAGCTGGCCGGCCAGATCGACCGCATCGCCGCCGAGGAGCTGAAGGCGGCTTCGAACCGGCTTTCGACGCGCGGCGGCGGCCAGTTGGCGACGCGCACCACCGCCGAAGGCTACGAGAAGCCGCTCGGCGTCGTCTATCAGGCCAGTGTGCCGCTGGACGACGAAAGCGGGCGGCTGGTGCTCGGCGGCACGGGCATTGCCAAGGTCCACGCGGGCTGGCAGCCGCTAGCGACGCGGCTGTGGCGAAGTGCCTGCCGGACGTTCCGGTTTGAGATGTGACCGGTGCCGGACGTTGAGAGGTGCCGCGCATTTTGCGGATGGCTCTTGCAGTTGGGCCGGCGGTGAAAAATAATCGCTCGTCGCATCGCGGCCCTCTCGCGCGCTGACCATGCTAATTATCTTTCCCTACGAAACCGACGCCCCGATCTATCATTGGCCGTTCGCCACGGTCGGCCTGATCATCTTCAACACGGCCATTTTTTTCATGACCAGTGCGATGGTGTTGCCGGAAGAGCAGTATGACCTTGTGCAGCAAACATTGTGGCTTCAGTTCGGCGTTTGGCATCTTGGCGCGTGGTATCCGTGGCAGTGGATTACGGCCAACTACTATCATTTCGATTTCTTTCACTTGCTGGGAAACATGTTCGTCCTGTGGGGCGTCGGGATCATCGTGGAAGGAAAGCTCGGCTGGTGGAAGTATCTGCTGATTTACAACCTGATTGGGATCGTGTCGTGTGCCATTCTTCAGACGCTGATGATCTTCGCGCCGGAAGTCGGTGCCGCCGGGGCATCAATTTGCATTTTTGGTTTGCTGGCGATTGCCATGATCTGGGCGCCGGCCAACGAGATGAGCGTATTCGTGCTCTTCTTTTACCGGTTTTTCACGATGGAAGTCACGGTCTACAGCTTTGTGACTTTCTGCCTTTTCCTCGAGGTTTTCTTCGGCATCCTGCACGTGATGTTCTCGGCGTCCCAGTTCGACGAACACGGAATCATCGTCTTTATTTCCAGCGCCACGCTGCATCTGCTTGGTGCGACGGCGGGCCTGGGCGTCGGCCTGGTGATGCTCAAGAAGGGCTGGGTCGATTGCGAGAATTGGGACGTCTTCAGCGTCTGGCAAGGCCGCAACAGATTGAGCAAGGAACAACTCGCCGAGGAGGCCTTGAATTCCGAAGAGGGCAAACGCAAGCTCGCGGCCGCGCGGGAAACGATGCATACGCAGTTTCTCAACTATCTCAAGGCCGACGAGCCCGCTGCCGCCCTCGCCGTGCATCGCCGCGGCAAGCTTCAATTCGCCGACTGGCGGCTTGCGGAGCCGGAACACGTGCAGCTCATCCAAGCCCTGCGCAAGGGGCAGCTTTGGGATGACACCGTGCTCTCGATGGTCGAGTATCTGCACCTGTATACGGAGCGGGCCTCGCTCGTGCGGCTGGCCCTTGCTCAACTCCTCGTCGAGCAGCTCAACCGGCCGGTGCAAGGGATGAAGGTGCTGGCCAGGCTCGACCCGAAGCAGCTTCCGGCGCCTCAGCAGCAGAAGCTGGCCGCCCTGCGAAAGCGGGCGCAGGTCGAGGCAGAAGAGAATCCCTTCGAGGCGACCGTGGATGATTGGTAGGCAGTGATAATTGGCAGGCAAGGATGATTGGCAGCAATAGCGCCACTATCTCTCCACGCCTCGCCCAGGCGGCAGGGTGACCGGCGGCAGCGGCGGAGGCGGCAATTCGTCCGCGGGCGGCAGCGGCTTCTTCGGTTTCAGCGCCTTCTGGCCGCCGCCGAACAGGTCGAACAGCGGCAGCTCGAACTTGCCTCCCTGCGGCGCCTCGCGCTGGACATCCAGCTCGGCCCGAGCCGTCAGCCTGCCGTCCTCCTTGATCAGGTGCGCGTCGATGCCGCGGAACCATTTGAGCAGCGGGGCCTCGAAGTCGTTGGGCGGAGCAGCCAACGTGCGGCCCGCCCACGCGGTCGATTGCCAGCCGGCCGTGCCGCCAATGTCCTCAACCAACTCATATTTGCCGCCGAGCGGGCAGATCAATTCGCCATCGATCAGGTCCTCGGCGATTTCTTTGCACTGGTCCATCGGCACGCGCAGCTGCTGGTTCAGGGCGTGCACGAACCGGACGTTCCCGGCGGAAGCCTCCAGAGCCCGCGAGTAATACAGGCCGCTGACCCAAGGGCGGAATTTGGCCTGCGAAAGGTCGCCAATGTGCAGGCGAATCTGGGCCGGTGTCTCGGCTTCGACCACGCGCAGCTCGGGCGTCACATTGGCCAAAAGCTGCGGATCGAACGCCAGCACGCTGAAGCCCTCCCCCTGCCGCCGCCATAACCCAAACGGCAGCCGCGAGAAGCCGTTCGGGTCGGGCACGCTGCCCCCCAGGTTCAGCGGCAAGAGTTCCAAATAGCCCGCCTTCGGCCACGAGCCGATGTAACCCGGCGTCGTGCGGATCAATTGAAGCGTCTGCAATAGGCCCGAGAGCTGCAGCTCGCTCGCGGGCGCCATGTCCTGAATCCCCAGGAACAGGTAGTGCGGCGGAATGGTCGGCGACAACAGGCCGCCGCGGGCCGAAATCTGCATCGAAATGATGTCGTTCTTGGCCGGCGTGATCAACTCGCGGGTCGGCGGTCCAAGCATCGACAGGATCCAGCCGTACTTCAATTCGTCGAGCGGGGCCAGCTCGCCGTCGATCACGATCCGCTCGCGGTTGTCGTCGAGTGCGGTCCGGCGAATGCCGACCATCAGCGGGTCCATCCGCCGCCACTTGCTCGAATAAGCCGCCGTCAGGGCGCCAATCCGCTCGGCTTCGGCAGCGGTGATGCCGGTGATCTTCACGTCGGGAATCGGCAGGAACGAGCCGCGGGCGCCGCGGCGCGAGTCGAGCATGTTCGCATCGGTGAGAATCGGCCCGCTGCCATCGGGTCGGCGGCCGAAGCCCTGCGGCAAGAGCCCTGCCGCCACGAGGTCATCGACCGTTTCAGCACGCACTCCTTCGCCGATCGCGGCCAGGCGGGCGAGCTGGAGCAGTTCCATGTCGGCAACCGATTTCATCCGCCGGGCCAGCTCGACCTGGTATTGGGGGCTGAGGAGACCCTCGAAAAACGCGGTCGAGAAATAGACAAAGATCGTGTCCTGGCGATCCAGCGGCATCGTCTGGCGGGCGACGCGAAACTCGGCCGATTGGCCCAGCGAGCCCTGGCGGTCGGCGATTTCGAAGAACCGCTCGACGATCGCCCGCGAAGTGGTCACCAGGTGGAACTTGCCGTCGATTGCATGGAACGAGCGGACGCGATTGTCAGGCGTCGCCAGCAGCGACACCGGGCGGCCCGCGATCGTCAGCGTTTGGTCGGTGATGCCGGCGTCGGCCTCACGAGCCAGGGCCCGCTTGCGCTGGCCGGCCAGATCGCTCGCCAATACCTCATTCTTCGCCTCAAACAACATGCCGATCGCCGCCCCTTCGTGCGTGAAGGTGTCACGGCCGATGATGGCGACGTCGGCGATGACCTGGTCGCCCAGCAGCTCGGCCAAGGCGCTTTGTTCCAGGGCCAGCTGCCGCTGGGCCCGCTTGCCCATCGGGGCGACATAGCTCCGCAGCGAAACCATGCTCGAAATGTCGCCGCCGTATTCCTCGACGAGCTTGTTCATCCACAAGTAATTCGAGAACCGGCCGAAGCGGATGTAGAAACATTCCGGCGGCACGTGCATGGCAAGCGGCTCGACCTCGACTTGCGGTTCGCCCGCCGGCAGCGGCAAGGCGGCCCAGCTCGCCGGCGGCGGCAGCGGCAGATCGGCACGCTGGCCGAAATCGCCGCGCCCCTGCATCGTTTCTTTCATCACTTCAGACCGCAGCCGCTCCATGTTGAGGAGCAGCTCCAGCGACTGCGTGGTCAGGGCCGGCTTGGCCGCGGGCTGGTTCAAGCGGTCAAGCAGCACCGGTTCCAGCCCCAGCCGCCGCGAGAGCATCGTGAGCAGATAGTCTTCCAGAATGGGCGGATGGTCGCCGTCGCTACGGACTCCGCGGGCCGCGGCGCTGTACTCCCGCCACCAGCCCGTCAGAAGCCGGTCCATCTGCCGCTGGTTGCCACGCGCGGGCTGGAGCGTGACCTTGACGGCCTGGGGCGTATAGACGGTCAATTCCAGCGGCTCCTCTCCGCGGAACAAGAAATGGACGGTCGCACCGCCGGCTGGGCGGTCAGCCGGATCGCCGAGGATCTTGCCAATCAGCCGGCCCGCGACCCCCGTGCCGACGGCCGGATAGAAGACGCGGCCGCCGCCGTC
>JAKEHX010000006.1 GCA_022614795.1 Planctomycetaceae bacterium
GGCCACGGCATAATCCAGGGCGGAAATCGCATCGCTGATGAAGCCGCCGCCGAATGAATCCAGAAACTTCAGGGCCATGATCTGCACGTTCCACGTCACGCCGGCCACACCCAATCCATTGTTGCCGACCGCGCCGATCGTTCCGGCGACGTGCGTCCCGTGAAAGTGATCGTCGCGCGGATCGCCGTTATTTGCGACAAAGTTATAGCCGTGGATGTCGTCCACGTAGCCGTTCCCATCGTCATCGACGCCGTTGCCTGGAAGCTCATCGGAGTTGATCCAGATGTTTGCGGCCAGGTCGGGATGCGTGTAATCGACCCCCGTGTCGATCACGGCGACGATGACGGCATCGTTGCCCGTCGTGAGGTCCCAGGCCTCGGCGGCGTCGATGTCGGCATCGGGAGTGCCGCCGGTTTGCCCGGTGTTATTCAGGGACCACTGGGTCAAGAACTGCGAATCGCTCGGGATCACGTCGAGCGTCACGCGATAGTCGGGCTCGGCGAAGAGCACGTGCGGGTTCGACTTATAGGCCGCCAGTGCCTGCTCGAAGCTCGTCGCCGGATCGATCTGGACCTGCCACAAATCGGGCGCGATGGCCCACGGCGCAGCGATGCTGGTGCCAGGGACTTGAGCGGCGGCCAGGTCCGCCGCTGAGGCGTCTGGGCGGAATTGGACGAGCAGGGCTGTGTGGCGGAAGTCGCTGGGATTAATCGCCAGCCGCGAGTGCGCCGCATCTTGCGCCAACCCCATGAGCGCCGCCAAGAGTCGGCGGTTTTCCAGCGGTTCGACCCGAGGATTGCGGCGACGCCTTCCTTGGCCCGCAGGAAGCGGAACCGACCAAAAGCGCCCCATGGTCGCACCCTCCGAGAGAAGAGTTCGGGTGGCCAAATCCCAAGCGTTGCTGGCAGCGGTTGTATGCTGTGTAGTCCCCGCTGTCAATCAATTCCCGGCAGATTATTGAGGATTACGATGCCTCAAATTGGGGGACTAGATGGATCGTTACAATCCAACGTAACCGCTTGGCTTGTCGAGAGTTATGAAGGTTTCCGGCAGAATCCGTGATCCAAGGATTTTGTGCGGCCGCCGAATACAAGATAGGATTTAGACCAATGCAGCCTAATCCTGTGCCGAGAGCGCAGGAGCGGGGGACCCAATTGAGCCAGTGCTTCTGACTGGCTCCGGGGCGCAGGTTGGTGCGGCCCAGCGAGCCGCACATCGTATGCTTCACGCTCCGCGTGAGAATCATCTCGCGGAGCGAGATGGCTACGGTACCAACCAGGGTACTTTCAAGCCCTAGCCCGTCAGCTAACCTCGTCGGCGGATCGGCGGCACGTGCCGCTGGTCCACAAGTTGAAAGGGCTTCTCGTCCGCCGCTCGGACAGAAACGCCCAGTTTGGTGGGGCAGGATTGCATCCTGCCATGGCGATCGCGAAGCGATCCAGGCGGGTTGAAGACCTGCCCCACTCGGAGGCTTCCATGTCTCAGCTCCTCTTTGGTTTCGGCGCTCCCGGTACGCTCGTGACCGACATTTTCACCACGATCGGCCTGACCGGGGTCGTACTGATCGTTGGCACGCTCAAGGTGTTGTTCCTGGCGTGGCTCACGCTGCGGTTCATTCCGAACCACTCGGTGGGCGTCGTTGAAAAACTCTGGTCGGGCAAGGGTTCCGTCCCCGAGGGCGGCATCATCGCCCTCCGTGGCGAGGCCGGCTTTCAGGCCGACCTCTTGCGCGGCGGCATTCACTTTGGCTACTGGCGGTGGCAGTACCGCGTGCACTTGTGCCCGCTGGTCACCGTCCCTCAAGGGAAGATCGGCTATGTCTATGCCCGTGACGGCCAGCCGCTCTCGCCGAGCCAGACGCTGGGCCATGCGGTGCCGTGCAACAACTTCCAGGACGCCCGCGAGTTTCTCGGCGGCGACGAAAAGACTAAGCGACTGGGCCAGCGTGGCCGCCAGCTCGCAATCCTGCGCGAAGGCGTCTATGCGATCAACCCGTCTCTGTTCGTCGTGCTCACCGAGGACGGCGTCTACACGCTCCGCAGCCTGCTGACGCAACACGAGCTGGCCACCGTCCGCTCCTGGCAGGACGACCTGAAGGAAGTCGACGGCTTTGAGCCGGTCGTCATCGGCGAGCCCGTGGAGGCGATCAATCCGCT
Organism: Planctomycetaceae bacterium; assembly: GCA_022614795.1. Lineage (GTDB taxonomy): Bacteria > Planctomycetota > Planctomycetia > Pirellulales > Pirellulaceae > CAYLLN01. The sequence continues at coordinate 2,157 of JAKEHX010000006.1, forward strand.
GCACCCCGAGGAACGGATGAACGTCGATAGCATCGGCATTGTGACAGTGCACGACGGCCCATCGCTCGGCGTGGGCGAGATCATTGCACCGGCGGTGGGCACCGACGTGGGCGACGGTCATTTCCACAACAATTTCCAGGACCCGCAGCGATTCCTCGATGGGGGCGGCCGCCGCGGCCGGCAGTATCAACCGCTGACCGACGGCACCTACTTCATCAACCGCTGGTTCGCCACGGTCGAGCTGATTCCCAAGACGGTCGTGCCGATCGGCTACGTCGGCGTGGTCGTCAGCTATTACGGCCGGGCGGGCAGCGACCTCTCAGGCGAGGCGTTTCGCCACGGCGAGCGCGTCACCGAGGGGGAGCGCGGCGTTTGGGAGCGGCCTTATGGGCCGGGCAAATATGCGTTCAATACCTACGCGGGCAACATCGTCCTCGTGCCGACCACGAACTTCGTGCTGCACTGGGTGACCGGCAAGAGCGAAACGCATCGTTACGACGATTCGCTCCGGTCGATCGACCTGGTGACGCGCGACGCCTACGAGCCGGCTCTGCCGCTGTCGGTGGTTGTGCACATCGACTACCAACGGGCCCCGAACGTCATCCAGCGGTTCGGCGACGTGAAGAAGCTGATCACGCAGACGCTCGACCCGCTGCTCAGCGCGTATTTCCGCGACATCGCTCACCGCAAGACCATGCTGGAGCTGCTGCACGACCGCGACCTGATTCAGGCCGAGGCCCGCGGCGAGCTCCGGAGGAAGTTCCACGATTTCGACATCGAATGCGTCGATGTGCTGATCGGCAAGCCCGACACGGAGGAAAAAGACGGCAAGATCGAGTCGCTCCTCGAGCAGCTCCGCCAACGGCAGCTCTCGATCGAACAGATGGAGACCTACCAGCGGCAGCGCGAGGCGTCGGAGAAGCGCCGCGAGTTGGCCGAGGCCCAGGCCCAGGCCGACATGCAGACCAGCCTGACCAACACCCGCGTGAAGGCCCAGATCGCCGAAAGCGAAGGCGAGGCTGAATTGGCGCGTGCCAAGAAGCAGGCCGAGAAGCAGATCGTCATGGCCGAGGCCAACCTGGCCCAGTCGCGACGCCAGGCCGAGCAGACGCTGGTCCTGGCCGAAGCCGACAGCAAGCAGGCCATGTTGCACGGTCGCGGTGAGGCCCAGCGCGTCTTGCAGATCGGCCTCTCCGAGGCTTCCGTCCTGATGCGCAAGGTCAACAGCTACGGCGACCCGCGGCTGTTTGCCTTGCAGCAGGTCGGCGGGCAGCTTGCCAGAAGCACGCAGCCGCTGGTGCCGGAACGTGTGTTCCTGGCGGGCGGTGACTCTGTGGGCAGCGCGAGTCACAACGGCGACACTGCTGGGCAAGCCAGCAGTGGCACCCTGGCGACGACCGGCCTGGTCGGACTGCTCTTGCAGACCCTGCTGGCCGAGCGGACGACATTCGCCCCAGCCGAGCCAAACGGCGACCTGGCCCCGCTCAACGAGCTGGCCAATCGCCTGACGCGCGAGGCCATGGCGAACATAACGCCGGCTGAGAATGAGTCAGGGCAGCCTGCCAACATCGCCGGCAAGTCGCCGACGGTGCTGGCCAAATGAAAGTAGGACGGATTTTCAATCCGTTGAACCAACCATGTGTCCCGCGAAGCTGGCGGGACGGCCATGAGCCACGGACGAAACGCGGACCGCCACGGATAATTGCCTCCATCCGTGGTGGATTCGTGTCCGTCCGTGGCTGTTTTTGTTTTAGGTGCTCTTCCCCGCGGCGATTCGGAGGCCCTTAGGCACGACGAACCGCTCGGCCAGCTCAAACAGCCCTTGCACGGCCAGGGCCATCAACGCCGCCGGAATCGCACCTTGCATGATGATCGTGATGTCGTTCAGGCGCGTTCCCGTAATGATGGGCTGGCCATAACCTCCCGCTCCGATGAGCCCGCCGATGGTGGCCGTGCCGACGTTGATCACGGCCGCCGTCTTGATTCCGGAGAGGATGGACCGCGACGCCATCGGCAGTTCGACCAGCCACAAGCGGGCCCGCGGACCAAGTCCCAGCACGGTCGCCGACTCGCGCAGGTTCGCCGGAATTTCATTCAGACCGGCAAACGTGTTCCGCACAATCGGCAGCAGGCTATAGAGGAACAGGGCTGCGATCGTCGGCCAGGCGCCCAGCCCCAAGAGGGGAAGCAAGAACATCAGCACCGCCATCGACGGCAGCGTCTGGAGAATGCCGACGCCCCCCAAGATCAGTTGCCGGGCAGGCGGCAGGCGATACGCGAGAATGCCCAGCGGCACGGCCACGACAATCGCCGCCAATAGCGATACGCAAACGAGCATCAGATGTTGCCGCGTGTTGATCGCCAAATTGACCAGGACTCGCCGCCAGCGGTCGTCAGGCGGAATCGTCACCTTCATGCCCAGCGTGCCATTCAGGAACTCGCCGGCAACTCGGCCCTCGAAAACCCGGTCGATCCGCGAGCGGGCGTTGAGCTTGATCATCGTCGGCTCGTCGATTGCTCCTTCCAACCGCAGCCAATTGGCCACGACTTGCGGCGCCCGCTGGTCGAGATCGGCCCGGTAAAGCAGCACGCAGTCGTACTGCGGAAAATAGCGCAGGTCGTCTTCCAGGGGCTTCATTTCATAGGCGGCGATCTCGGGATCGGTCGTGTAAACGTCGGTGACGTGGATCGTTCCGCTGCGAATTCCTGCGTAAGCTAGGTTGTGATCCAGGCCGCGGGCGTAGTCGGAAAGGCCATAGGCCACCGACAAGCCCGGCCAACCGTCCTCGCGATTCATGAACTCATCGCTGAAGCCGAACTTCAGCCGGGAGCGAGCGGCCCCCGAACGCGCGTTACTGCCCGGATGCTGTTTCAGATCGGAAATCTTGGCGATCTTCAGCTCGTCGGCCAGGGCGCGGCGCATGCCCAAGGCGTAAGAATTGTTGAAACCCAGGCGGCGGCTCATCTTGATGCCATTTCGAGCAAGAGCCGCGGCGATGTCTTCGTCAGTCTGGACCTGCTGATCGCCGAGAATCTCCATCGTCAGCGTTCCGGTGTATTCCGGATATGCGTCGATCTCCCCTTTTTTCAGCGAAGAGTAGGCGATTTGCGTGCCCCCCAGCTCGGCCCGATGCTCGGCCCGCGCTCCCGCAGCACTGGCCAATAGCGTCAGCATCTCGCCCAGGATCACGCTCTCGGTATAACTCTTGGAGCCGACGCGCACGCGTGGAGGTTTGGTTTCCTGGCTTGGCGCCAAACGCGCGCATGTCGCGATCAGGAGAATGCAGGCCAGGCGGCTCGCCAACCGCGCCGCAAAAGATGCATGATTCATTGGCAATCGCCTATCTCTTGCGGGCCGAACAATTCGAGGGAGCTGAGCCGCAGATTTCGCGGATGACGCAGATCAGTTAGGTGGTCGAACTCGCTTTGATTTATCCGTGTCAATCTGTGTTTCATCCGTGGCTTCGCTGCTTCGTGGCGGCTGGGTTGCGCTTGGATCACAGCACCCCTTGCGTCTCGACCGTCGGTAGGCGCTGGGCATTGATGAACCGCCGGACGAAGTCGTCGGCCGGTGAGCGGATCAAGTCGTCGAGCTTGCCCTGCTGCACGATGCGGCCGCTGCCGAGCAGGATCACGCGGTCGCCGAAAAAACCGGCTTCGCCCATGTCGTGCGTGACAATGCACACGGTTTTCTTCAGCGACACGAAAATCTTCCGCAGGTCTTCTTGCAGGTCGAACCGCACGAGCGGATCAAGGGCTCCCATCGGCTCGTCGAGGAGGATCACTGCCGGGTCGAGCATGAGGGCCCGCATGATGCCCAGCCGCTGCCGCTGGCCGCCGGAAAGCTGAGATGGGTAGCGGGCCAGCGCCTCGCGGGGCAAGCGGGTCAAATCGGCCATTTCCTCGACGCGGGCAACAACTCGGGGCTTCTCCCAGCCCAGATAACGGGCTAGCAGACCCACATTGTCCTGGGCCGACAAGTGCGGAAACAGGCCGCCGTCCTGAATGACATAGCCGATCTCCCGCCGAATCAGCTTCACGTTGGCCGGCGTGAGCGGCGTCCCGTCGAAGAGGACCTCTCCATCATCCGGCTCGATCAGGCCGATCATCAGCCGCAGAATCGTCGATTTGCCGCAGCCGCTGGGTCCGATCAGGACGGTCGTTTCGCCGGGGGTGAGGCGCAGGTTCGTCGGCTGGAGAACCTGCGTACTGCCGAACGACTTGGAGACTTTTTTTAGCTCGATCATTTCTGCGTGTGTTACGAACGCGCGGCGGCGCCAGCGTTGATTTCGTCCAAAAGTCCCTGCACGCGGCATTCGACCAGGTCGGTCCATTTTTCGACCGCATCGCGGGTTTCGCGCTCCTTGGGGACGGGGATGGACTCTCCGAATCGGACGACGGCCCGCCGCGTTCCCCGAATGCCGGGATAGTCCGCCCGCAGCACGTCCTCCTCGAACTTATCGAGCGTCTCGGCAATCCGCTCGATCGTCGGCTGCTGGGCGACATAATCGCCCGGATAGCTGAAAAGCTGAATCACGAAGAACAGGTCGTCCAAGTCGTTGGCCAGCTTGCTCTTCGACTCGGGCGTGGCGCCATCCTGTTCAATCGCCTTGATCACCGCCCGGCGGACCTCCTTGACCCGTTCCGGGATGATCCCGCCTTTGTTGGCCACCTGGTGCTGCTGCTCGAGCCGGACCACCACGGCCTCGGCCAAGCGGACGGTCCGCTCGCGGACGCTGCCCGTTTGCGGCTGGCCGAGCTCTTCGTATTCCTTCAGCGCGAGCAGGCCCTCGGCGAAGCGATAAATCCGTTCGGTGAGCGGCAGATCGGGCCGCGGCCGCCAGTGCAAACTCTCCTCAAGGCGCGTCATTATCGACTTGAGTTCCTCGGTCGGGTCGTCGAGGTAGAAGCACTTGAGCGCGGCAGGAATGCAAACGACCGGCCGGGTCGCCTTCTTCGCGGCTGCCATGGCGATGGCCGCGGCGCCGTCGCGAAACGGCGTCACGCGGTCGTTGTTGTGATAGATGTCCCCTTCCGGAAAGATCACGAGCGGATGCGGGTTTTCGCGGAGGATATCGACGGCCGTCTTGAACGCCTGCAGGTCGCTCGCCTCGCGGTTGATGCTGAAGCAGCCGTGCCACTGGAGCACTTGCTGTTCGTGCCACTTGCTCATCGCGAAGACCTGCCAGGCGGTGAGGAAGTGGAACGGCGTGCCGATGCGATGGGCCGCTTCGATCATCACGTACGAATCGTAGTGGAACGAGTGGTTGGGCGTGACCATCACGCCCGCACCATCCGTTAGAGCCCGCTCAACGTGCTCCATTCCACCGAAATCGAGCTCGACGATTTTTTGCCCGCGGCGCAGCTCGCGGTTGATCAGGGGCCTCCACAGCCGCACCAGCCACGGCGTCATTTTGGGGGGCCACCACCGCGGCGGAGTCTGAAAAGGTTGGCGGTTCACGGCTGGGGAACGAGAAATTCGACTTGCCGTTGCCGATGCTGCCAGCATCGGAATTTCGACGCTGCCAGAATGGCCACGTTTCATCTCTGAGAGACAAGAGCCCAACTGCCGTAGTTTTTACCGGCCAGCGGCGCGAATCGCAAGAATCCGGAACGGCCGAGGATCGTTACTTTTGTGGCGTGACCCGGTTCAGCTACATCGCCGCGGACTGCGATGCGAATAGCCCGTACGGCACAGGGTTGGTATCTGGCACAAAAGAGAGCTGGCACAACCGCCGCGCCCGCTCCAAGCGTGTAACTCGCCCCACTCTCGCCTGATGACTTCGCATCGAGGTGCGGCTAAGATGACTCGCTCGGTTGGGCCTGTCAGCCGGCGGCTCGGGGCTTTTCTAGCTGGCTGGGCCAAGATCGCGGCCAATTGAGCGAACACCCACCAGAAACGCACAACACCACCTCGCCCACATCCAGAGGAGCGTCCATGAGCATTGGCGAGTCGATGCAGCAGCAAGCGGAGCAGTTTCGCCAGCGTTATTCGTCGGTAAAGGAGCAGATCGGTCGGGTCATCGTTGGGCATGACGACATTGTCCACGGCGTGCTGACGAGCATGTTCATCGGCGGCCACTGCCTGCTGGAGGGGGTGCCGGGGCTGGGCAAAACGCTGCTGGTGCGGACGCTGGCCGAGACGCTGAACCTGCATTTCAACCGCATCCAGTTCACCCCCGACCTGATGCCGTCCGACATCCTCGGCACGAACATCATTACCGAGAATGAGGCGGGGCGGCGCGTCTTTCAGTTTCAAAAGGGGCCGATCTTCACGCAGATCTGCCTGGCGGACGAAATCAACCGGGCCACGCCAAAGACGCAGTCGGCCCTGCTCGAAACGATGCAGGAAGGCACCGTCACCGTGGCCGGCACACGGTACGACCTGGAAAAGCCGTTCTTCGTCATGGCGACGCAGAATCCGATCGAGCAGGAAGGGACGTATCCACTGCCTGAGGCCCAGCTCGACCGCTTCTTGTTCAAGCTGGTCGTTGGCTACTCCAGCCGCGAGGAGCTGGCCACGATCGTCGATCGCACCACCAAGGGAGTGAACATCAAGCCCGAGAAGGTCATGGATGGCAGCGAGATCAAGCAGTGGCAAAGGTTGATCCGCGATGTGATCCTGGCGTCGCACGTGCAGGATTACATCGTGCGGCTGGTTCTCTCGACGCATCCGCAAGGTGCGTATGCCCTGCCGATCACCAATCAATATCTCCGCTGGGGGGCCAGCCCGCGCGCCGCGCAGACGCTGGCCCTGGCCGCAAAGGTGAGGGCGCTTCTTGAAGGGCGCTACAACGTCAGCTTTGAGGACGTGCGCCGCGTCTTTCTGCCCGCGCTGCGTCACCGAGTAATTCTCAATTTCGAGGCTCAGGCCGAGGGGCTCGACACCGATCACGTGCTGCTTGAAATCCTCGAGAAACTGCCCGAGAAGGGCGAGGATGCGCCGGTGAAGGCGGTGGTGGTGAAATCATAGTTCAAGGTTCGAAGTTCAAAGTTCCAAGTTGGCCGGCTTCAGCCGGCTTCTCGATGCCCGGAATCGATGGTGCGACTCAATTTGAAATCCGGCCGGAACTACTGATCGAATGCTAAAGATTGACAGGGAGCCGGCTAAAGCCGGCTAATGGGAAATGCCTGCGGATACCCTAGGAACTGCAACCGAGCAATTACTCAGTCCCCAACTCCTCGCTCAGCTCGAGCGCCTCGAGCTGGTCAGCCGCAAGGTCTTTCGCGGCCGCATGAAAGGCGAGCGCAAAAGCAAGCGCAAGGGGCAGAGCGTCGAATTTGCCGACTTCCGTCAATATGTTCCTGGCGACGACCTGCGGTTCATCGATTGGAACCTCTTCGCCCGGATGGAACGACTCTATCTGAAGCTGTTCCTGGAAGAGGAAGACCTGCACTTTTACGCCCTGATCGACGCCAGCACGAGCATGGACTTCGGCGAGCCGACCAAGCTCCAGTTCGCCAAGCAGCTTGCCGCGTCGCTGGGGTTTATCGGCCTCTGCCGGGCTGACCGCGTGAAGATCGAGTCGCTCGGAACCAGCAGCCGCCAACCTGGGCCGACGCTTCGCGGCCGGGCGAGCCTGTGGCGGATGCTCGAATACCTCGAAGGAATCCAGGCGGGCGAAAACGTCTCGCTGGCTGAAGGGGTGCGGAACTTCTGCCTGCGAAACTCGGGCAAGGGAATCCTGGTGCTGATCACCGATCTGATGGACAAGGAAGGTTACGAGAAGGCGATGCGGTTTCTCGTCGCCCAGCAGATGGATGTGTACGTTCTGCACGTCCTGTGCCCGGAAGAGCTGAACCCGGAGATCAAAGGAGACCTCAAGCTTATTGACTGCGAGGATGAGGACATCGCCGAAGTGACCGTCAGCCGGCCGCTGCTCGACAAATACAAGCGGACGCTGGCTTCCTTCCTCGACGGGGCCCGCGAGTTCTGCACGCGGCGCGGCATGAGTTACCTGATGACGAGCACGGAAACGCCCGTGGAAACGCTGGTCGCAAATTACCTGAGAAAACGCGGGCTGGTGCGGTGATGATAGAATGGGAGTGGTTCACAACGAGCCAGCGGAGTTCGGGCCATGCCCATTCATGATTGGACGCGCGTGCCGGACGGGACGTTTCACGACTTGCACACGTCCTGGATCCCGATGATCAAGCACACGCTGAATCACAGCATTCTTCCTGAGGGATACTACGCGATGGCCGAGCAGGTTGCGGGAGGCGTCATTCCCGATGTGCTGACGCTTCAAGCTGTCGATGACGTGGACGATGCGCCGATCGCAGACGAAGAAGGGGGCACAGCGGTCGCTGTCGAGCCACCCAAGGTGAGCATTACCGCACGCCTCGAACAATCATTGTATGCCCGCAAGGCAAATCACCTCGTGATCCGACATCATTCTAGCGATCGCGTGGTGGCGATTCTCGAAGTGATCTCCGCAGGCAACAAAGCGAATCGCCGAGATTTTGGCGATCTTCTAAAGAAGACCCTCGATGCAATCCAAAGCGGAATTCACGTGCTGCTGATCGACTTGCATGCGCCGACATCGCGCGATCCGGAGGGCCTTCACGGCGCCATTTGGGCCGAGCTCGGCGATGATTCTTATGTTGCGCCGAAGGGCAAGCCGCTTACGCTCGTCTCGTACGTCGGCCATCCGGACTTCACGTGCTATGTTGAGCCGACGGCAGTAGGGCAGCCGCTCAAGGCTATGCCGCTCTTTCTGACGTTCGATCGGTATGTAACTGTGCCGCTCGAAGACTCTTATATGCGGGCCTTTGCCGAGATACCTGATCGGGCTCGCGCACCGCTGGAACGACAATCATAGCTTGTGGCGTCTCCTATGCTCCTCGCCGACTTCATCAACATGCTCACCTGGTGGCAATGGGGCCTCTTGGGGCTCATTCCGCCGGCGATCATCGCGCTCTACTTCCTCAAGCTGCGTCGTCAGCCGCTGAGCGTGCCCAGCACGTACCTTTGGAGCCGGGCCATCGAGGATTTGCACGTCAACTCGCTGTGGCAGCGGCTGCGGCAGAGTTTGCTGCTCTTCTTGCAGCTGCTGCTCATTGGCCTGCTGGCCTTCACGCTGCTGCGGCCGGGATGGAAGGGGACCGAGCTGATCGGCAAGCGGTTCATCTTTCTGATCGACACGTCGGCCAGCATGGGCGCCACCGACACGGCTCCGTCACGGCTGGACGACGCCAAACGGCAAGTCAAAGCGCTGATCGAACAGATGAAACCGGAAAACGCGGCGATGGTCATCAGCTTTTCCGACATCGCCAAGGTCGAGCAGCCTTTCACCAACAGCCGGCGGCTGCTCCGGCAGCGGGTGGAGCTGATCTCGAAGACCAACCGCCCCAGCGACTTGAGCGAAGCCCTGCGGGCGGCCTCTGGTCTGGCCAATCCGGGACAGAGCGATTTCGAAGCCAGCGACGTCCAGACCGCCGAGGCGCTGCCAGCGACGCTCTATATTTTCAGCGACGGCGGCGTGGGGCCGGTGCCCAAGTTCAAGCTCGGCAACCTGGAGCCGGTGTATGTGAAAATGGGAGAAGAAGCTCAGCAGAACGTGGCGATCGCCAGCTTCAGCACCGACGTCAATCCGGAAAAGCCGGGCCAGATTCAAGCCTTCGCCCGCATCGAGAACTACGCGGAAGCTGAAACGTCGGTCGAGGCGTCGCTCTTTCTGAACGATACGCTGCTCGACGCCCAGAAGATCACGCTCCCGCCGCGCGGCGAGAAGGGGCTGCCCGGAGCCTCGGGGGCGCGGTTCGAGATGAACAACACGATCGAGAGCGGAGTGCTGAAGCTGGTGCTCGATACTAAGGATGCACTGGGTGCCGATAACACGGCCTTTGCCGTGGTCAACCTGCCGCGGCCGGCGAAGGTGCTCGTCGTGAGTCCGGGCAACGACGCGCTGGAGTTGGCCCTGGGGACCGACGAGGCCAAGAAGATCGCCGACGTTTCATTCGCCGAGCCGAAGCTGCTGGAGACGAAGGCCTACGCCGACCAAGCCGCGGAGGGGGCATTCGACCTGGTGATTTACGATCAGTGCGCACCCAAGACCATGCCCAATTGCAACACGCTCTTCATCGCCCGCCTGCCGCCGACCGATTGGGCGGCGAAAGGGCCGCGGCAGGGTCCGCCGCTGGTGATCGACACCGACCAGGTGCATCCGCTGACGCAGCTGGTGCAGATGGGCAACGTCAAGATCGTCGAGGCGACGCCGCTCACCGGGCCGCAAGGGACCATCACGCTGATCGATGCCGATATCGGCCCGATCTACGCCATCGGTCCGCGGGCAGGATATGAAGACGCGGTGCTCGGCTTTGAGCTGGTCACGTACACACCCGAGGGCAAACGCGAGGTGAACACCGACTGGCCGATCCGCCGCAGCTTCCCGGTGTTTGTGATGAACGCGGTCAAGTACCTGGGGGGCGTCCGCTCCAGCCTGGCCGCGCCGAGCATCAAGCCTGGCCAGCCGGCGATCCTGCGGACGACGATTCCCGTCGACAGCGTAGTGGTCGAATCACCGCGAAAGGAACGCTTCAACGTGCCGAAAGAAGCGTCGAACACCTACATCTTCGGCCGGACCGAAGATCTGGGCGTGTACGACGTGCGGGAAGGCTCGGGCCAGAAGGTGAATCAGCAGTTCGCGGTCAACTTGTTCGACCCGCGCGAGAGCGACTTGAAGCCAAAAGACGTCGTGTTGCTCGGCGCTGAAGAGGTGAAGGGCCAGACTGCCAAGAACCAATCGCGTCAGGAGCTGTGGAAGTGGCTGCTGCTGGCGGCGATTGGCGTCCTGATCTTCGAGTGGTACATCTACAACCGGCGGGTGTATCTATAGATCACTTCTTGGCGTCGTCCCAACTTACGGCCGCAATGGCCGACGGGCACGTCAATATCGCCTGGATTTCTTCGCGGGAGTGCATTGACTTTTCGGGGGGGGGGTAGAACGCCTGTTGACCTAGCCTAATGGACCCAGTGTCAACATTTCCCATACTCAGTCAACGACTGTCCGGGGAGGTTGAATGACGGCGTCCTTATCGCAACCCGTCGCCGAAAAAGCGGTGGCAAATGTCTCCGTCCTTACCGTCGCCCGATGGATCATTGGATGCGTGGTACTCATTGCCGCAGGGCTGAAGATGCGTCCGGCAATCGAAGACTTGGCCTATTTCCGCGAGACACTAAGGCAGAATGAGGTTTTGTGGATTCTCGCCGCTGGGCTGGTCCTTCCATTGGTTGAGATTCTGATTGCGGTTGTCATCATTCGAGGACCACGAGGGAGCCGCGCTCAGTGGTGCTTGGCCGCGGCGACGTTTGCCATCCTCCTCTTCGCGGCTCTTTTCGCGTACTGGAACGGGGAAACCGACTGCGGATGCTTTGGTCGCTTAAGCGTACGACCAATTCAAACGATTGCGTTCGATGCGGTCGTGCTGCTGACTTGCATTTCTGGCACTGTGGTCCAAGCTGAGAACCACACGATTTCGGCGCGCCAACTGCTCCGGACAGTTGCGTTTGGTTCAGCGATGTGGGGCGCGTTCGTCTTGGCAACCGGCAGCCTCGCGGTGTCGAAGCACCACACCATCATGCCGCAGTCGTCAATCGTAGTTTGCAATTATCCTGCAACCGTCGATCTAATCCCGCTACAGTGGTTCAATGCGTCTCTTACCATTCGCAATGTCTCCGATCAGGAAATCACGATTTACGGCGCCAATGAGAGCTGCGGAACTCGATACGACGGCAACTTCCCGATGTGCGTCAAGAGCGGCGAGATCCGGCAGATAGCATTCCATGCCCGAACGAATCAAACAGCAAAGCGTGTCCGGATTCCCATCTGGCTCTACGTCGGGAGGGATACTGGACATAGGCAATTCGTGGCGTATCGCGCAGTAGTGCGGCCGACCGCGCTTCCGCATCGCTAAATGATCGGTCGACAGGTTTCTGTTTTCCACATTTTGGAGGCTCGTATCATGGGAATGTCGTGGCGAGGAATTGTTGGAGCACTTGCCGTCGGGTGTGCATTGACGATCACCTGCTCGGTGATTGAAGCAGATGACCTTCCGGTTGATGACGATCACATTGCACTTTGCTCTGATCCTGGCCTTGTATGCAAGGGCCGCGGTGGCACGCCACGAACATGTACTGCGGGAGCCGATCCGTGCGTGGCGTTGTCAACTTTCATGTGTACATGTGATGACAGTCCGGTTGATATGACGGCCTGCTACTGTAAGGCGAGTCCATAGTATCTTGGATGGCAAAGCTTCCCGGCGACGAGCACACAGCTCTCGCCGGCGCATGAACAACGGCGGACGCCGGTAGGATCGTCCGTCAGTCGGCGTTTCCATTACACGACCATGCGTCCCAGTACGGCACATAGTACCTGCAGATTTACGACCTACCGCATTGCCGTCAGGTGCGTCGGTGAATCGCGTTCTATTCATTGTCCTGTACATACATGGTTTCGCCGCCTGCCTATCGGCATGTCAGGCGCGCGATGACGCGTTTGTAGAGGTCATCGACGCGTTGAAGCAATGGCAGCGAGCAGGGCCGCCGATTACTGGCAACTTGACAAGTCGCGGATTTCGAGATGGCAAGGAAGTGTCGCGCGGCAAGCGCGAGTGGTATTGCAAAGGCAGGTTTACGTTTGCCACGACTCATGCACAC
>JAKEHX010000509.1 GCA_022614795.1 Planctomycetaceae bacterium
AATAACCTCGCATGACTTGACCCTCCAGCTTGACTCGAAAACCTCCTCTCAAGGTATCATGCTGCAACACCAAGGGAAGTTATTTCGGATTTGGCCCTAAGACGCCTGTGGGGAGGGCGGCTGCTCATGTTGTCTGAATCAATTGCAGCCGCGGACGGGGTTTTAACCGCTCCATCGGCGGCGTACTCAGCGGTGGACAATCTTGAAATCATGGAGCTTGCGGAGCGCTATAATGCCGCGCTTGCCGCGAGAATCGTGGGGGTTCTCGGCAACAACCAGGACGTGGTCTTGGACCACGGCGCGGGAACGGGAACGTTTGCAAAGCGGATCTCGGCACATGGCTATTGCGTCGAGTGTTTGGAGCCGGACGAGCGGATGGCGGCGAGCATTCGCCAGATGGGCTTTACGTGCGGATCTAGTCCCTCGGTCTATTCCAGCGGTTCGTTTACTGGGGTTTACAGCCTGAATGTCCTCGAACACATCGAGGACGACGTCGCGGAGCTCTATGAGCTCCACCGGCTGCTACGTCCTCACGGGAAGCTCGTACTGTTCGTGCCGGCATTCCGCGTCTTGTACTCCAGCATGGACCGCAAGGTCGGCCATTTGCGCCGCTATACGCGGGGCGCGCTCCGCGCGAAGGTCGAAAGGGCAGGTTTCCGAGTTCTCTCGTGCTCGTACTTCGACAGCATTGGCTTCTTTGCCTCGCTGGCCTATCGCTTTTGGGGAAACCGGCGCGGCGACCTCGACCCGAGAACGATCGCGTTCTATGATCGCTGGATCTTCCCCGTGAGCCTTTGTGGCGACAGGTTCCTGCGCCGAGTTCTGGGGAAGAACGTGTTTTTGGTAGCGCAGCACTCCGTGGGAGATTAATAGCAGTGATGGCAGACGGCGCCGTTTCATTCCGAGAGGCGCTGCGCGATCGGCTGTTTTTGGCCATCCGTCCGATCGCCGCCGTTTTCCCGGTCTATTACTTCTCCGCGGTGATTGTCGTTCTAGGCGTGTTGTTCGGCTCGTCGTTTCTCCCTCTCCAGCGGATTATTGACCGGGCGAAGCGTGAGACGTGGTCCAGCGGGTTTCTAGCGTGGGACGGTGCCTGGTATAAGCAGGTTGCCCAGGATGGTTACAGCAGTACCCACCGGTCACGTCTCAACTTTTATCCCGGCTACCCCGGTTTAGCGGCGGCCTTGTCGAAAGCCACCGGGTTGTCCGTCGAAGTGTGTCTCCTGCTCGTTTCGCACGGCTGCTTTCTCGCTTCGCTAGCGATTTTTTCCGTGTACCTGCGCGGGCGAGAGAACGCCTCTGCCGCGGTTACGCGAAACGCGGTGCTGAGTTTGTGCCTCTTTCCGACGACGCTCTACTTTCGGATGGCGTACAGCGAGTCGCTGTTCTTGTTCGCGATACTGGCGTTTGCAATTCTGATGCAAAGAGGCGCGTCGATTGTAACGTTGGCGGTTATCGCAGGCGCGGCGACGGCGATCCGTCCGGTCGGCATTGCCCTGATCCTCCCCTGGGTCGTCTACACCTGGCGCACCGCGTGCCCACGGCTCAGCTTCTTGTGGCGCGCCACGATCCTGCTTCCGATTTGCATTTGGGGACTTGCGGCGTATATGGCGTACCAATGGGCCCAGTTCGGCGATCCGCTGCTGTTCACGCGGGCCAGCGAACAGTTCGTCTTACGTCAGTGGCCAGCTACCCTTGAAGCGCACCTGGCGGCACTGGCAACGTTGGAACCGATTCGCGCGGTCTATGATCCCGCGACTCCCGGTTATTGGGGACGATTCCCACCGCACGGCGATTCGGCTTTCAGCTTGCAGTTCGCGAATCCGATTTATTTCCTTTTCGCGTTTGCCATGCTCGGTCTGGGAGCATGGAAACGATGGTTGACCTCCGACGAGATAATGATTGGCTTGATGTTGTTGCTGGTTCCCTATGCACTGAACGGCTACCGATCCTGCATGGCTGGTCAGGCGCGCTACGCTAGCGTCGTCTTTCCCATGTACATCGTCCTTGGCGAATTATTGCAGCGAATGCCGAGCGATGTGCGGATTTCTCTGCTGGCGCTCTCCGCAGTTGGGCTGTTCATCTATTCCGCGTTTTTTTCTAGCTGGTATTGGTTTACTTGATTGTACGATAGACAATGCGAGTCCATGCTTTGGGAGGAATCGCTCATGGCGCTGGCTCTCAACCGCTGGAAGGGATTTACGCTCGTCGAGATACTAGTCGCAATCGCCATAGTTGGCCTGCTTGTGGCGCTGTTGCTGCCGGCGGTGCAAATGGCCCGCGAAGCAGCTCGGCGGTCACAATGCCAGAATCATCTGAAGCAGTTCGGACTGGCACTGCATCAATATCATGACACCTTTCAAGCACTTCCCATCAACATGGGGCCCTTTCCCGGGCCCTCCACGCCTTCGCTCGAATTGAGCGGAAAGGGGTGGATCACGAGCATCTTGCCACAACTGGAGCAGAACGGCTTGTTCGATCAATTCTCAGATTATTTCGGCGGGAGTTTTTTTCTCGGAGGCGGAATCCGCTCGCCTGGATGCTTGACTCTCGTTCAGACGCGCATACCCGTCCTCCAGTGCCCATCCGACGGATCGGTGCGCGAACTTTCATCCATGCAGTTTCAGTGGGAGGGGACGCCGGTTGCGCTAACGAGCTACAAGGGAGTCATTGGCGACACCCAGATGGGTGGACCAATGAGCTTTCATCTGGGATCGCAGCCGGATTGCCATGCCGCTGGTCGATGCAATGGGCTGTTTTTCCGGACGACATACGCAGAGCCACAGCGATTGGCGGATATCCTCGACGGCAGCAGCAACACCTTTTTGGTCGGCGAAGACGTTCCCGAACATAACGATCACTCGGCGGCGTTCTATGCGAACAGCGACTATGCGAGTTGCCACGCGCCGCTGAACTATTTTCCCAAGCCCGCGACACCCAGAGATTGGCCCAATGTGATGTCGTTCCGCAGTCGGCATCCGGGGGGGGCGAGTTTTTGCTTTGCTGACGGTGGGGTGCGATTCGTTGCTCAGACGATGGACCACGCGATGTATCGTGCGTTGAGCACGAAAAACGGGCGGGAAGCAGTTTCCTCGCCCTAGCTGACCGATGAGCTGAAGCGTTCCAGTGTTAGCCCGGAGGCTCTGTAACGAGTTGGCCACTGGGGCCGGTTTTCGGAGGTAATTGGTTGACTTTGCGGCCCCGCGATCAGTACAGTAGAAGGGTAAGGGACAGGGGAATCCTAAGCTCCGGCAGTCTATGACCCGGTCGCTCTTATCCTACTCTTCATGGGACTCGGAGCTGCAGCAGCACGCGCGGGCAAATGGGTTGCCGGCGGGGGCTATGATTCCGGTCTTGACCTAGGCTAGAGCGGGATAGCTGGCGAGATTGGTAGAATGCAAGCTGGGTTGGACTGCAAGCTGGAGTTGACTGCGAGCTGGGGTTGATTGGCTAGCGTGGGGAAAATCCATGGCAAAGTCGAATGCCGTTTGGGGAATCGATCTGGGGCGCTGTGCACTGAAGGCGCTGCGTTGCCGACTGGATGGGAACTCGATTGTTGCGGAGGGATTTGACTACATCGAGTATCCGAAGCTGCTCACGCAGCCGGACGCCGATGCCCCGCAGCTGGTGAAAGAGGCACTGGAGCAGTTCCTGTCGCGAAACAACGTGAAGGGGGACAAGGTCGCCGTATCGGTGCCTGGCGAGTCGGGCCTGGCGCGGTATTTCAAGCCGCCGCCGGTCGATGTCAAGAAGATCGCCGACATCGTGAAGTACGAGGCGAAGCAGCAGATTCCGTTCGCCTTGGACGACGTGATCTGGGACTTTCAGGTGATGCCCGGGGGCCAGGAAGTCGAAGGCTTTGCGCTCGATACGGAAGTCGGGCTGTTCGCGATGAAGCGCGAGCAGGTGCAGAAGGCGATGACGCCCTTCAACATCGCGGATATCGAGGTCGATATCATCCAGCTCGCTCCGATCGCGATCTACAACTACGTCTCGTACGACGTGACGAAGGACCTTCCCGAAGGGGACGAATACAACACGGAAGCGCCCCCGGCCTCGACGATCGTGCTGTCGATCGGCACCGACACGACGGACCTGGTCGTGACCAACGGCTATCGGGTCTGGCAGCGGAACATTCCCCTGGGCGGCAATCATTTCACCAAGCAGCTTTCGAAGGACCTCAAGCTGACTTTCACCAAGGCCGAGCACCTGAAGCGCAATCCCAAGCAGGCCGAAGACCCCAAGGCGATCTTCCAGGCGATGCGGCCGGTGTTTGCCGACCTGGTGACCGAAGTCCAGCGGTCGATCGGCTTTTTCCAGAGCCTTGATCGGAAGGCCAAGGTCGATAACGTCGTCGTGCTGGGCAATACGGTCAAGCTGCTGGGCCTGGCGCAGTATCTGGCGAAGCACTTGGGCTATGACGTCAAGGAAATTGAATCGTTCAAGCGGCTCACGGGGACCTCGGTCGTCACGTCGCCGTCGTTCAAGGACAACCTGCTGGCGTTTGGCACGTGCTTCGGGCTGTGCATTCAGGCTTTGGGCAAGAGCAAGCTCGCCACGAATCTTCTGCCGCGCGAAATCGAGACCCAGCGGATGATTCGGGCGAAGAAGCCGTGGGCCGTTGCGGCAGTGGCGGCGACCGTCCTGGCGTGTGCGCTGAATTTCGTCGGCTACTCGGTGATGCTCAACCAGGTTCACAAGAACAAGAAGGTTGACGGCAAGACGTGGGAGGAGGCGATCACGCAGGCAAAATCGACGCAGACCTATAGCGGCGGGTTTGTGACCAATGACAAGACCCGCGTGGATCAGCTTGCATTCCTCAAGAAGGTCGGCCAGGAAGTCGTGGGGACGAGCGATCGCCGGCTGCTGTGGCTGGAAGTGATGCGGGCCCTGAATACGTCGCTCCCGCCGGTGGACGACAATATTCCGGTGGGATTTATTCCCGATCCGAAGAAGCTGCCGATCGACCAGCGCAAGGACCTGAAGATCGAATACATGGAGTCGCAGTTCTTTCCCGACCTCAAGTTCTGGTTCACCGACGAAGTCAAGGCTAAGTGGTTGTATCTGAATCCCAACGTCATTGCCGCGGGCGGCATGCCGGGCGCAGCGGGGGCTGGAACTCCTGCTGCTGGGGCTCCTGCGGCGGCAGCACCTGTGGCTGCGGCGCCGGCAGCTGCGGCGCCGGCGGCGGCGGGCGCCGACGCGGCGGCGGGCTATGGCGATACCGGCGGATACGGCGGCTATGGCGGATACGGCGGAGGGGCGGCGGCGGGGCCGGCGGCGAGCGACGTGTCGATGGTCACTGTCCCTGGCCCTTCCGGTCCCGGGTGGGTCATCGAAATTCGCGGACACCACTTCTACGCCAATCCCAAGAACGCGGCCGACCGCCGCAAGACCGGTGCGTTTCACGTCGTCAACACGCTGCTCAACAGGCTGGAAAACGGTTTTGTCGATCTGCCCATGGGACCTGGCCAGCCGCTACAGCGGTTTTCCATGAAAGAACTGGGAATCAGCTACGCGATTTTGGCCCGCGATCCGCCGATTATCGACAAGTTCCCGATTCAAAATCCCAACTACACGCCCCCGGCGGGCGCTGCCAATGGCGGCGCGTTCGGCGATGGAGGAGTTGCGGTCCCCGGCTCTATACAGCCAGGGGCAGTACAGCCAGGCGCACAGATCAAGGAAGATCCGGACAACCCGCCGTTTTACTTCGTCCGCCGCTACGACTTCATCGTGCAGTTCGTGTGGGTTGAAACACCGCTGACGATTCGACTGGAGAATCAGCGC
The DNA here is from genome assembly GCA_022614795.1 of Planctomycetaceae bacterium. Taxonomy (GTDB): domain Bacteria; phylum Planctomycetota; class Planctomycetia; order Pirellulales; family Pirellulaceae; genus CAYLLN01. The sequence goes on from JAKEHX010000509.1 coordinate 5,788, forward strand.
AAGGAGTTGGAGCTCAAGGCTAAGGCTGCTGCCGCTGGCGCCGCCGAGGGAGCGCCGGCCACTGGCGCCTCCGCGGCGACAGCCGCGCCGCCGGCAGCTGCGTCCCCCACACCGCCTGCGGCTGGCGCACCAGCGCCTGCTGCGCCGCCAACTGCTGCGCCCCCAGGTGCTGTACCGCCAGAGGCCGAGGGAATTCCAGCAGCGCCACTGCCGCCTTCTGCCGCACCACCAGCTGCCGCGGCGCCTCCACCAGGCACCCCCGCGCCAGCCTCGCCAGCTGGACCGAATCCAAACGCAGTGCCAGCACCGGCAGCTTCAGGGGCTGCCACCGGCCCGTCGGGTCCGGCGTCGCCACCAGCGATTCCCGCGATTCCGATGTAAAGAGGAGAACAGAGAACCATGGATAAAGTGAAAGCCCAACTCGCGCTCGTCAAGCAACACTCGTTCTGGCTGATGTGCATCGGCATCCTGATCGTCTGCCTGGTGAGCTGGTATATGTCCACCAAGGCGATTTATCAGGAGCAGCAGGCGCAGTTCAGCGCGATCATGGAAAACTTCAAGGGGCTGGATGCAATCCCGCAGACCAACCCCAAGCACCCCAACGCCAAGACCGAAGAAGGCATGGACGCCCTGCTCAAGGCCTATACGCAGCAGGTCGTCGACAGCTGGCAAAGTCAATACGACCGGCAGGCGGACGTATTGGTCTGGCCGGCGTCGTTTCGCGAAGACGCGCTGTTCATCGAGCAGGTCGATAAGCTGCGGCCGATCGAAATCGTTCCGTTTCCGACTCCGATCACCAGCGACTTGCCCGACGCGGCGCGGCGCATTTATCGCGACTACATTTTGACGGAAATCCCGATCCTTGCCAGAACGTGCGGCGCCGAGTGGTACATCACCAGCGTCTCAGCGGCTGGAGGCGGCACGGAAGGTTACGGCGGTTACGGCGCTTCCGGCTCGGGCAGCGGGCTGGGCGGACTAGGCGGCGGCGCGATTGGCAGCGCAGGAGGATACGGAGCCCCAGGCGCAGCGACGGGTGGCTATCCAGGCTCCTATTCGGGCGCTCCAGGTTCGGACGGCACCGGCCAGTTACTGGTTGAGGACAAGTCCGTCGTGCGGTGGGCTCCCGAAAACCAGCAGCAATTGCTCACGACTCACTTTGGGTTTGTCTCCCGCGAAATCGCGCCGACAACGCTCGAGGTGCTCTATGCCCAGGAAGACCTGTGGGTTCTTCAGAACATCATGGACATCATCCGGGCCGCAAACGACCAGGCGGTCGCCCGGCATGAAGCGGCGATCAAAGAGATCGATTTCATCCGCATCGGCCGCAGCGCCATTGGAATGGCCGGCACGATTTCTTCTGTTGGCGCTAGCGCCGCGGGCATGGATGGGGGCATGATGTCCGGCGGCATGGCTGCGGGTGGCTCTCCAGGGGGTATGACTCCCGGCGGCATGACTCCCGGTGGAATGACCTCGGGAAGCCCAGGCTCTACGGCCAGCGCGGATGGGGGCACCGCGACTGCTGGATACGGCGCGAGTTCTGGATATGAAACGATGAGCGGGGGCACCGCAGCCACGTCCGTTGATCCTGCCTACGGCCGCTACGTGGACGCCAATTACGCGGTGCTGGATCCCGCCAAGTTGCGCTCCGCCCTGAATTCGCAGACTAAGGACGACGTCTTGCTCGCCGTTGCCAAACGCATGCCGGTGCGGATGCGCTTCCGCATCGATCAGCGAAAGATGAACAAGGTGCTGGCCGAATGCGGCAATTCCAAGCTGCCGGTGGAGGTGCGACAAGTGCGGCTCAATCGGCCGGCTGCCCCAGTCGGCGGCGAAGGGGGAGGCTATGGCGGCTATGGAGGCTATGGAGGCGACACGGCCAGCTCCATTCCAGGAGCATCGGGTGGATTGGGTGGTTATGGCAGCGATTCATCGAGCGACGGCGGATATGGCTCAGGCGGATATGGCTCGGGCGGTTACGGCTCGGGCGGTTACGGCTCGGGTAGCAGCGGCGCCGTCGGTGGATATGGCTCAGGTGGCTATGGCTCTGGTGGATATGGCTCTGGTGGATATGGCGGCATGGGCGGCATTCCCGGTGCGGCCGCTACCAAAGCGCGGCCGGTGGGCGGTGCGAGCAGCACCGCAGCCGCCGACTACAACCTGGTTGATGTCGAGCTGTGGGGAATCGTCTATATCTACAATCCCGTGAACAAGACACAATTGGGGGTGACGCCGCCGGCGACGGCCGCGGCCCCGGCAACCACTCCCACGACACCCGCCTCGTCTCCAGCGCCGCCCGCCACAGGGCCTGCGACGTCGACGCCGCCGGCGGCCATCGTGCCGGGAGTTGGCGCGGAGTAGTTCGCAGCGAGATTGGTATGATCGACGGCCAAGAGAAGGAATTGGGGCGGAAGACATTGGGCCACGCGGACGAAGGGCCAATCGGGGGTTCGATCCGAGCAGGTGTCGGATAGTTTGAGGAGCACTTAGTAATGAAGAAGCCGAAGTTCAAATTCGACGGCGCCACGATTCAGAAATTCCTGGTGCTGCACTGCGAGAAGCTGATATTGGCGGCCGTGCTCGGCGTCATGGCGTGGCTCGTGTATATGGGCTATTCCTTGCCGGGCCTCGATGCCGACAAGACGCCGTCGGCCCTCGCCGAAAAGAGCGAGAAAACCAGGAAGTTCATCGATGACCCAGGCCGCTGGACGGTCGTGTCCGATGACCGCAAGACCGAGATGGATCTCGAAGAACGTGCCGGCCGGACGCAGGTTCCCAACGACCCCGGACCCTACCTGGCCAACCGGCCTTGGCGGCCGGAGATCTTCCCGAAACTCAGCCCCCGCACCGACCCTGTGATACTGCCGCCGCAGCACCTGATCGTGATTCCCGTCATGGGGCCGATTTTCTCGAACCTCCAGAGCGAGGACGAAGCTGATCCAACGTACCCGGCCGTCGAGGAAGAGACTAAGACGAAGCGGCCACCCAGAAAGAAGAAGTCGCCACGCAATGTTGCCGCTGATCCCTACGGCGGCTATGGCCCGGCCGGCAGCGGCGACATGGAAGGCGCCACGGGGGGATATGGCGGCTATCCGGGTGCACGCGGCTCGCGCCGCAGCGCCCGCCGCACAGGCTCGAGCGAGGCCGCTGCCGATGCTGCCGGCGTCGGATCGTACGGCGGCAATCGCGGTTCAGCCTCCGCAGGGATGGATAGCGGCATGATGGGCGGATACGGCTCCGGCTACGGGGCCGCGGGCATGGGCGGCATCAACCCCGAATCGGTCTTTGGTTACCCGGGAACTTACGAAGCAGGCGTGGGCCGCAATGGCTATGCGATGGTGATCAAGGCCGTGGTCCCCTACCAGAAGCAACTGGAAGAGTTCGAGAAAGCTCTCCTTAGCTCGCTCGATCACGACATGTTTCGCGATCAGCCGGACTATTTGGGCCTTCTGGTGCAGCGTGCGGAAGTCCCGGCGAATCAGCTTGACGCCGATCCGGACTCGCTCGATTGGAAATCGGTCAGCGTCAAGGGTACGCTGGCCGAGCAGCTCGGCTCTCCAATGCAACTTGGCCAATGGGCGGGAGTGCCGAGCGAGGTCGTGGATCCCATGTACTTGGATCAGGATCTCACCTACCCCGCGCCCCCCTTCATGCAGCGCGACCTGTGGCCCTTGTTGACCCATCCGGACGTTCCCCTGGCCCCGCTGGCATCGGCCGGATACGAGGATTTGATGCGCCCCAAGGCGCCGGCGCCCGGCGGCGCCAAGGCGCCCGTGGAGGATGTGCCGACCGTGCCCGGTGGGATCGTTCCCGGCGCCAGCGGCGGTTATGGGGACTCGGCTGACGGCGGATACGGTGGATATGGCGGCTCCGGTGGCTACGGTGGATATGGAGGCATGACGCGGGGCATGCCCGGCGCAATGGGCAGCGGCCCCATGCGCAGCGGCGGGATGATGGGAGGCATGGGCCCGGCCGGCGGTTATGGCGCGGGCAGCGATGCCGCCTACGGCAGCGGCTATGGGATGGGCGGATATGGGGTGGGCGGGTATGGCGACGAGTCGGCCATGGCCATCGCACCCCCCAAATACAAGCTCGTCCGTTTCACCGACACCAATGTCGAGCCGGGCAAGTTCTATCGCTACAAATTGAAGGTGCAGGTCCACGATCCGAATCATCCGCATGTGGGATATGCGCCGCCGGTATTGGCCTCGCTGGACGAAACGGTGCGCAAGCGCATCAGGGCGCTCGACGAACAGGATGCCAAGACGCCCAACTTCCGCACGTTCTGGCGCGAGTCGGACACGTGGAGCCAGCCCAGCGAAGTCGTGTCGCTCCCCTCGCGCAGCTTGTTCTACGCGGGCGCCGTCGCTCAGCCCGGCATGACGGAAATCGTTGCGAATAAGCCGCGCGTCGCGATGAGCCAGCCCTCGGCAAAGGTGCTGGCGTCCGTCTGGGATCCGGTCAAAGTCGTCGATGTCCCCGTCGAAGAAACCGCGTATCGCGGCTCGGTCCTGAACTTCACCAAGGACTCCAAGGTCATTCACCCGGTCACCCACGAGGTGGTGGATTTCAAGGAATACAAGTTCCAGACGGGTGGCATCGTGGGCGATCTTGACGGCGGCGAATCGATCCCCAAGCGGAACCGATCGAATTCTGCCGAGGCGCTAAAGTCACCCGGCGAGCTGCTGGTCGTCGATGACCAGGGCCGGCTCCGCGTGCGCCATGAAACCGACGATATCGAGGAATTCCGCCGCTGGCTCGTGCCTCCTGAGCCCAAGGTGCAGGCGCCGGCCGACGGGGCCGAGGGCTATGGGCCTGGAGGCTATGGGTCCGGCGGCTATGGGCCCGCCGGGTCTAGCGATGGAGGTTACGGACCCTCGGGCGGAAGGCCCACGCGCGGCGGCGCCATGCGCAGCGGCTCGCCCTAGCGCACGCTCCCGCCGCTTACCGCAGATCATTGACGGCCGCCCTTCAGCCGGCCGTTTTCGTTGGCGGCGCTCAAAAAAATCCGACACTCGTCAAGCCGACGCTCGCCTGGCGCTCATGGCTTGCGCCAGCTCCTCCTCGGTTGGCTTCCATTGCCGACCGGCGAATTCCACCGCAAAGTCTGGCTGCTCCGCCAGCCGGGCGATCTCGGCGGCCCATCGCCGCATAATGGCCTGTGCCGCCTGCAATTCGACCACTCCGTCCGGCGGCAGGCGACAGTCGACCGGCTGGCCGAACCGCGCGACCACGCGCGCGCTCATGAAGAGAGGGCTCGAAGGCACTCCGTCGTACGGCGAGCCTTCGATAAAGCACGGCACCAGCGGCACGCCGGCTTTCAGGGCGATATGTGCCGCACCGGGGCGAATAGGCAGAAGCAAGTCAGCGGTCATGTTGATCCGTCCCTCGGGAAACATTCCCACCAGTCCCCCCGCTTCGACGATCCGCAATGCCGCCTTCGTTGCGGCCGTGTCGATGCCGCCGCGCCCGACGGGAATCACCTCGCAGATCCAGAGGAACCAGCGCAGCAAAGGGTGCTCACAATACTCGCGGGCCACCATCCAGTGGACTTTGCGGCCCGTTGCGGTTTGCACGAAAAACGGATCGACCGAGCTGCGATGATTGCAGACGATCACGCCGCCGCGTCCCTCTAGGGCGGGCAAGCTCCCCTCCCAACGCGTCCGCCAGCGCAACCGGACGAGCAGATAAGCCAGGCCCCACAGCATTCGCTGCACCAGGCTCATGGGGCTCCGCCCGAGTCGAAGCAGCACGGCCAGCGCAGGCGCCACGAGCACCGCAATAAGGAAGGACACCGCTGCCGCCGTGGACCACATGCACCCAACCTACCTAGATTGCCGATCCGGGCCTATGGGCCGCATCGGGCGGAGTTTGCCGCAGCGAACCTTTGCGGTTCTTCGCTGTCCATTCCCAACCAACCCGCCCGGCCATGGCGCTTGCCCGCTTAGCCGCCGCGTCCACGCGGCGTGGCGTCTGTCAAGTTACGCACACTCCGTGTGTCGTCTGTTAAGCTGCACAAAGCCGCCGTCCCAAGCCACCATGCCAGATAGTCTCGACAATCCGTGTCGCTCGCCGGCCGAAATCGCCGTCGGGAAAGCTGTCGCCGAGCCAACGGGCTGGTGGTCGCGCCCCTGCGGTGGCCGCGAAGTCCTGGCGATCGCCCTGCCGCTCGTTGTTCAGACCTGTTTCTGGTCGATCATGTGGTTCGTCGATCGGCTTTACCTCTCCTGGCATTCGCCGGAGGCCACAGCCGCCGCCCTCCCCGGCGGCATGTTCCACTGGCTCCTCATCTGCCTGCCGATGGGGATCGCTTCCTACATCAACACGTTCGTCGCTCAGTACTACGGCGCGGGCCGCCCCAAGCGCATCGGCCTGGCGGTGAACCAGGGCATCTGGTTTGGCTGGGCCACGGTGCCGCTTTTTCTCCTGGCGATTCCTCTGGCGCCGTGGCTGTTTTCGCGATTCGCGTACGAGCCAGAGGTCAGGCCCCTCGTACAGATTTATTTTCAGGTCCTGGCACTGGGCGCCGGCGCGGTAGTTATTTCCAGCGCCCAGTCGAGCTTTTACACGGGCCGCGGCTTGACCGGCATCGTCATGCTCGTGAACCTCGCCGGCACGCTGCTCGACATTTCGCTCGAATACCTGTTCATCTTTGGTGCATTCGGCTTGCCGGGGCTGGGCATCGCCGGCGCGGCCTGGACCACGGTCATTTCCAACTGGGCGACCGTGCTGATGTTCTGGCTGCTCATGCGCCGACCCGCCGAGCGCGCCGAATACGGCCTGGGCGACCATCGGTTTGACGTCGAGATCTTCCGCCGCCTGCTCCGATACGGCGTGCCCAGCGGCCTGCCTCAGCTGGTGGAAGCGGGCGCCTTCACCATGCTCACCAACGCCGTCGCCGCGATCAGCCTCGTTGCCGGCGCGGCCACGTCGCTCGCCTTCACCATCAACACGGTCGCGTTCGTCCCCATGATCGGCCTGAACATCGCCGTCAGCACACTCGTCGGCCAGAAGCTCGGCGAGAACCGTCCCGATCTGGCGGCGCGGGCCGTCTGGACCGCAATGCTCCTGGGCATGGCCTACACGGGCCTGTTCGCCGTCTTGTACCTGGCTATCCCCGGCGGGTTCCTCGCCGCGCACACCGCCTTCGCCGATGACCCGACGTTCCCCGAGGTCCGCACCACGACAATCGTCCTGCTGCGCTTCGTGGCGCTCTATTGCTTCTTCGACGCGATGCAAATCGTCTTCGTCGGCGCCCTGCGCGGCGCCGGCGATACGCGGTTTATTCTCGTCAACACGTCGGTCATCTCCGTCCTGTTTCTCGGCCTGGGTTATTTCCTCGAGCACCAGCTTCTGTGGAAGGAGACCGGCTACGCGCTTTGGGGCTGGTGGTGGGTGCTCACTGGCTGGATTTTCGCCCTGGGCGTGACCTATGTCGTCCGCTTCGAGCAAGGCCGCTGGAAGAGCATGCGCGTGATTGAGCCCGATCTGGCCGACTCGGAGATTGCCGCTGGGCCTGAGCTGTGCGGCGTGCAGAGTCCGGAGTAGTGACCCGGAATAGTGACCACCGTCAGGCCACCGCCAGGCGGATGCCCGGCGCGATGTCGAGCGAGTCGGCATATTCGAGGTGCAGAACGCGGCGCGGCGTGGCGCTCGCCGACTTCGACGATGAGTGGATCAAGAGCGGCCGCATCGCCAAGATGCCGCCGCGGCACACCACGCAGGTTTCGCTCGGCCGCTCTCTCGCCACGCGAAAGACGTCGTCGTCGCTGAGAACTCCCAGGCGATGCGAACCGGGGACGACCCGCAACGGGCCGTTGTCCTCGGCCGATGCGTCCAGGTGCACCCGCAGCGCCAGGATGCGTGCCAGCGCCCAGGCCGGTGCGTGGGCATGGAGAATCCCCGCTTTCTCCGACCACGGCCCCCAGTCCGCCGATTCAAAACGCGACGCCAGCGGCAAGGCCGTGTCCTGGTGCCACACGACCAGCCAGTTCGATTCGCCGGACTTTTCAAACAGCGTTGCACGCAGCGGCGTAGCGCTCGCACCCAGCCCGGCGCATGCCATCGCCACTAGCCGCGGGTCGTGAGCCAATTCGCTGACCGCCGGATCGGACATCAGGTGTCGCGCTCCGGCACGGCTCCGTTTCGCGACGTCTCGGCACACACGCTCCGTCAGCCGATCGCATTCGCGCGGCGCGAGCACGCTCTCTTCGATCCAGAATCCAACGTCGTCCTTCACCGTCCGCCCCTTGTGCCGGCCCCAGTGAGCGAGTGCTACCATGAATGGGTTTCCGCTGACGCAACTTACCCGAGAATGGGGGGCGGCAGCGAGTCTTATGATCGGAACAAGTCGAATCCGACGGAATATGCCCGCGGCGTGACCCGCGCCGCTGCCGGCCGCGAGCCGACGCTCGACGAAGTGAAGCAGCTGTCCCAGCAGCTTCAGCAGCCGTGCAGCAGATGCTCCAGTCGCTCCGCAAGAAATGAGGAGCGTGCGCGATCGTTCAGGCCAGGCAGCTGCATTGTGGACGACTCTGCGCGCAGAGCAGGTTGGTTTCAGCGGAACATGCGCTATAATTCCGCGGGAACCTGGCACAAAGCAAGGACATGCAAAGCGAGGAAACATGAGCGGATCGGCACGACCCTGCAACCTGCGGCAGTTGCGCGATAGCGGCTGGCAATCGAAGGCGGTCAAGCGCGAAATTCACGACAATTTCCTGGCGGCCCTGGCGCGCGGCGACGAGCTCTTTCCGGGTATCGTCGGCTACGAGAGCACGGTGATTCCCGAGACGAACCTGGCGCTGTTGGCCGGGCACGACATGCTGTTTCTCGGCGAAAAGGGGCAGGCCAAAAGCCGGATGATGCGCTCGATCGTACGGTTTTTGGACGAGGAAACGCCCTATCTCGACATTCCCGGGACGGCCGTTCACGAAGACCCCTATCGCCCCATCACGGCGGCGGGCAAGCAATTTGTCGCCGAGCACACGGATGAAGAAACGCCGATTGCCTGGTGGCGGCGTGCCGACCGCTATGCCGAGCGGCTCGCGCCGGGAACCAAGTTTGCCGACATCATCGGCGAGATCGACCCGGCGAAGCTGGCGGGCGGAGTGAGCATGTCGGCCGAGGAGGCGCTGCACTTCGGCCTGATTCCCCGCATGCACCGGGGCATCTTCGCCATCAACGAGCTGCCCGAGCTGGACGAGCTGGTGCAGGTGGGCCTGTTCAATATCCTCGAAGAGCGCGACGTCCAGATCCGCGGCTTCCCGATCCGCTTCGACATCGACGTATTGATCCTGTTTTCCGCCAACCCGGCCACCTACAACCGCAGCGGCAAGGTGATCCCGCAGCTCAAGGACCGGATCGGCTCGGTCATTCACACGCACTATCCGCGCGAGCGCGACTTGGGCATTCGCATTCTCGAGCAGGAAGCGGGCATCGACCTGGCCGGCGAGTATCCGGTCGTCGTCCCCTATTTCATGAAGCAATTGATCGAGCAGATCACGGTCCAGGCCCGCAAGTCGAAATACATCGACCAGCAGTCGGGCGTGTCGGCCCGCTTCAGCATTGCCAACTACCGCACGATGATCGCCTCCGCACGCCAGCGGTCGGTCGTCCTCGGCGAACGGCCGGCCGTGCCACGAATCAGCGACCTGGGCCACCTCTACTCCAGCTCGCTCGGCAAGCTGGAGCTGGACATGATGGGAAGCCACCAGATGTCGGAGCGGCAGGTGCTCGACGCTGTTCTCGCCGAGGCAATCGGCATCGTCTTCCATGAATATGTCGAGGAGCACGGCCTGGCCGAAATCGCCGAGATCTTTGGCCGTGGCGTGAAGATCGAGGTAGGCGACATGCTGCCCAGCAGCCACTACGCCGAGCGGCTGAAGCGCGTGCCGCCGATCTGGGACAAGGCGTTTGAAGTGAACGCTGCCGGTGACGCCGCCGTCCGCGCCTCCTGCGTCGAGTTCGTCCTGGCCGGGCTCTATGCCCTGGAAAAGATCAGCCGGGCCCAGCACCATGGGCGGATGGTGTATGAGGTGGGGTGATGGGTGTCGCGACACAATGTCGCCGCTCGCCGACTGTGACCAAGGAGGGCATCGAAAAGCTGAAATGGGTGCTGCCATCCCTATCCGTGTCCTCGGTTCGCCCAAGAAAGCCATTCAATACGGCGCCAGTGAAATGATGCCACACCGAAACCGGCGAGAGGTTGCCGCGAGCCATCATGGTTCTAATGGCGCTGCCAGCATGAAGGCGATTACAAGTCCCGTTTCTTCGTGATACGAATGAGACAAGGAGTTATTCAATAACGACGGTTTTGGCAGGATAGTCGATCGTGAGCCGATTGCTCCACAATAGCCCTACGCCGATGAGCGGGAGACTGCCATTATTGCCAACGATCTCGATTGATTGCTCGCGACCAAACCAGTCGATCCTGCACGAGTATGTCTTAAGGACGACTGCCGAGCCGTCGCCAAGTTCAGCGTCAACGGTACCGGACTGGACAAGCTTGAGTGAATCAATCACGTTCTTTGGCAACACCAGCTCTCCTGTGAAGCCAGTGTCTATCCACGCTTCCAAATCCAACGGCATGGAGCCAACGTGAGCCCTCAGCAAGATTCGCACGAGGGCACGTCCAGCGTCATCAATTCGGCCGATCATCGTTGTGACGCGCCGAAATGGACTGCGGTCTTGTGCCCGACGCGGAGGGAGTGAACCAGACGGCCGGGATGGGCCTCGCGCGCAAGTCCAACGGCCTCGCTTAGAGTGCGGCCCAGGAAATATTCGCCCGAATCGGGCTCAATGGCGACGAACTCGTCGCGATGCGTTAGTTCAAGCTCATCCTTAAGCCGATTGGCATAGATCGCTTCAGCCCGGCGAGCGAGATCGGTAGATTCGGCGGTTGTCATTCCCGAGTTTTCTCCGTTGGGGACTGCAATCATCACATCATTTGAGCAGCAGGTCTGCTTCGCCCCATTTCACCATACTATAGCCTATCGGAACCGCGGATGGCCTGCCCAAGTGACCGCTTTAAAGTATGCTGCACGGGATGGCCGAGCGAGCGACAATTCATGTGCCGGTGCTGCCGCGGGAGGTGATGGAGTGGCTTGAACCGCGGCCGGGGCAGGTGATTGTCGACGGGACCCTCGGAGGCGGCGGGCATACGCTGTTGTTGGCGGAGCGGATTTCTCAGGGGGCTGACGCCCCCCGTTCGCCATATGATTCTGGCTTTGTCCTCGCTCTTGACCGTGACCCTGCAGCGCTGGCGGCGGCAGAGAAATCGCTTGCCGGGCTGCCGGTGAAAATCACCCAGGCTAACTTTTGTGAGCTGGGCGACGTGCTCGATGAACTTGGCATTGCCGCCGTCGATGGTGTGCTCTTGGATCTTGGCCTGTCGAGTGATCAACTGGCCGACGCGTCGCGCGGATTCAGCTTTGATGCCGGTGGAGAACTGGACCTGCGGTTCAATACTGATGAGGGCGAACCGGCCTGGCGGCTGCTGGCGCGGCTCAAGGAAAATGAAATCGCAGGTCTGATCTACGAATTCGGCGAAGAGCGCTACAGCCGGCGGATTGCCAGGCGGATCGTCGAGGCCCGCGCGGCCAGGCCCATTCGCACGGCCGGGGAGCTGGCCGATCTGGTGCGCCGCTCGATTCCGCGTTCCGCCGACCGGATCGATTCGGCCACGCGGACATTCCAGGCGCTGCGGATCGCCGTGAACCGCGAGTTGGAATCGCTCGAACTGGCGTTGGCGCGTATTCCCGATCGGCTGAAACCGGGCGGCCGGCTGGCCATCATCAGCTTTCACTCGCTCGAAGACCGGCGGGTCAAAGAAGCCTTTCGCGACGATCCGCGGCTGGAAAACCTGACCAAAAAGCCCATCCGACCGTCCGATGAAGAGCAGCATGCCAACCCCCGCAGCCGCAGCGCGAAACTGAGGGTGGCGCAGCGAGTTACTTAACATCGACGCTTCGAGTTTGTGTTGCGCGTTGGGTCATTTCGCGACCTAGTGTCGCCAACTACATTCTCTACCTATGCCAACCATTCGCCCTGCTCAGCTTCAAGAATTCGCCGCTCAACTCCTTCAGGCTGGCGGTGCTTCCGCCGAAGAGGCCCAAATTGTTGCCCGCAGCCTTGTCGATGCCAACCTTCGCGGCTACGACTCGCATGGCGTCATGCGAATCCCGTATTACGTGCAAGCGATCAAGGACGGCGAAGTGATCCCGGGCGAGGAGCTGACGGTGCTGGATGAAGGCCCGTCGCGGGTCGTGGCCGACGGCAACTGGGGCTTCGGCCAGGTCCAGGCGGTGCGGCTCCTCAAGATGCTGGCCGGCAAGTCACGCGCGTCCGGCCAGGCGATCGGCACGATGACCCACTCGGGGCACATCGGCCGGCTGGGCGAGTACTGCGAGCTGTCGGCTGCCGAGGGGCTGGTCTCGCTGCTCATGGTCAATTCGCATGGGGCGGCGGTCCGGGTCGCTCCGCCGGGCGGCAAGGCCCCGCGGCTTTCGACCAACCCGCTGGCCATCGGCGTCCCCTTCGCCAACGAGCCGCTGGTGCTCGACTTCAGCACCAGCGCCACGGCCGAGGGGAAGGTCCGGGTGAAGAAAATCGCCGGCCAGCAGTGCCCGGAGGGGTGGCTGATCGACCACGAAGGGCGGCCCACCACCGACCCCAATTCGCTGTACGGCAATCCGCCCGGCTCGATTCTGCCGATGGGCGGGCCGCAAGCTTACAAGGGCTTTGGCCTGGGCCTGATGATCGAGATTTTCACCGGGGCGATCTCCGGCGGCGCGTGCGCCCGGCCCGTGCCGTACGCCAAGAAGGGGAACTGCGTCTTCATGATGCTGATCGAACCGGCCCGTTTCGGCGGAGCCGATCACTTCCGCGCCGAGGTGGCGCAGCTCGTCGAATACATCAAGTCGTGTCCCCGCGTGGACGGCTGCGACGAAATCCTATTGCCCGGCGACCCCGAGCGGCGGCTGTTTGCCCAGCGCTCGACCGAGGGGATTCCGCTCGACGACGAGAACTTGAGCGCGCTGGTGAGCCTGGGGAAGAAGCTCGGCGTGGCAACACTTGCTTGATAGCCGCAGCGGCCGCTATTCCGCCCAGTCGAGCCCGGTCTCGTTCTTCATCCGCAGTTCGAAGTTGCCCAGCAGTCCGCCGATCACGTCCCACCGATCGTGACGCCGCACCTCGATATCTCCCTGCCGGTTGACGCGCACGATCGTATCGTCATAAACGCCTGCCGAGGAAAGATCATCGACGTGCAATTCGTCGTCGGAGATCAGGTTCCGCAGCGTCTTGCCGGTCATCTCAATGAACTTCATGCTGGGCCTTCCTGCCGTCCAATTCGAGTGCTACCTGCATTCTACCTTATGCCGGTGATCGACCCCGGGCTACTTGTTCGGCCCGGGCTACTGGTTCATTCGCCTCGGCCTTGCGCGGTGGAACATTCGCCGCCTGGTTACCGGATCAGCCGTGATGGGGTGGCCGCCAATTGCGTAATCAATGAGTTCCAGCGTGCTGCGCCGCGTCGTCAGTCCACTGGGGTCCGAGTCGCTCGAAGTATGGGTGACCACTCCGCCGGGCACCTTATCGCAATGGGCCTCCAGCGTCACCTTCGTCCCCTGCGGGCTCAGGCGAGTCGTCTTGATATACGACGCCGGCTGCATTTCGTTCAAAACCCTTAGCGGCAAGCCGGTGGCTACTGTTTCAACCGTCGTCATAATGGATTGTTCCACGGGCAAACCGTCGGTCGTCGTCTCGCGCCGGAGCTGATACGGCGAAACCGTGCTGGAATAGTAGATCTTGGTGCTCCGCTTGATGCCGTCGGCCTCAAATGTGGCTTGCCGCACCTCGCTGGGCACGCCGCGCCCGTCGATGTACACCTCCTCGTCGCCCAGCTTCTTGACAGTCACCGGCTGGCCGGCCGTTTCTCCGTAATAGCCATGCTTGACGATCTGCGGCTGGGAGGCGAACCGCTTGCCGGCGACCTCGACGGTCGATTCGACGCGGAGCGAATAGCCTTCGTGATTGGCGGCGATCAGCGTGGTTCTTGTTTCGGTGCGAATGATGTTGGCGACGTTCCCCTTCGCATCGAGCGTTTCGGAAACAACGCGCACGCTTTTCCACGAGCCGAGCGGAAATCGGGCCCACGGATGCTGCTGCTTGAGGGAGGCCGGCTCCTGAGCGGCAACCAGGCCGGGTGCCAAAGCCAGCAGGCAAAGAAGGGAACAACTTCGGTGCAATGTCATGGGCGGTCATATCCCGTACCGCGCGCTACCCTGCGCGGCTTGACCGTGAGTCTACCTTCCCTGGGACAAGGTTTCAGCCACTTTCCACGGATTTTTCGATAGTCGCCTTTCGCTCCGCGAAAGGGCGCCCTTTCGCGGAGCGAAAGGCGACCATCCCGCCCCTTAGGCGGGATTCGGTTCTGGCGGCGATGCTGGTGCGGCATGTGGTCGGGCCAAAGCCTGGACTGCCTCCACGAGCGCCACGTCGAACTTGGGTGCTACGCTCCGCAGATCCAGAAGCAGCCGGTTGTCCTTGATCCGCCCGACAACGGCCGGCTTGCCGGTGCGCAGGGCGGCAGCCAGCTGAGCAGCTTGATGTGATTTGGACGTCAGGGCGAGACAGATCGTTTTCATCGTCTGAGAAGGGACCGATCCGCCGCCGACGTATGATTCATCTTCGATTACCTCGGCGATCGCCACGCCGGTGGCGGAAATCTGCGGCGACAAGCGCTCGGCCCGGTTCCGCAGGTTTTCAAGCGGCGTGGCCAGGAGCGAGAGCACTGGAATTGAACGTTCGGCAAGCTGCGGATCGCGATAGGCCTGGAGCGTCGCCGCCAGCGCCGCCAGCGTGAGCTTGTCGACGCGCAACGCCCGCATCAGCGGATGCTTCACGATCCGCTCAATGTGCGTACGCCTGCCGACGATGATACCGCATTGCGGCCCGCCGAGCAGTTTGTCGCCGCTGAAGAGCACCAGGTCAGCGCCGGCGGCGACGCTCTGGCCGGCCACTGGCTCGCCGCGAATGCCATAGGGCACCAGGTCGATGAGCGCCCCCGAGCCGATGTCGTCGATGACGGGCAGATTGTGCCGCCGGCCAAGCGCCACCAGGTCCGTAAGCGGCGCTTCCTCGGCGAAACCGACGACCTTGTAGTTGCTGGTATGGACGCGGAGAATCGCCGCGGTCCGCTCGCCAATGGCTGCGGCGTAGTCGCTGGCCCGCGTCTTGTTGGTCGTTCCTACCTCGCGGAGAACCGCGCCGCTGGCAGACATCACTTCGGGCAAGCGATAGCTGCCGCCGATTTCGATGAGCTGCCCGCGGGAGACAATCACTTTGCGTCCCGCGGCCAGGGCGGCCAGCGTCAGAACCGTCGCCCCCGCGTTGTTGTTGACGACGGCCGCCGCTTCGGCCCCCGTCAGCCGCGTCAGCAGCGACTCGACGGCCACAACGCGTTGAGACCGCTCACCGCTGGCCAGATCGACTTCGACGCTGGCATAGCCGGCCGCGATAGCATCGACCGCGGCGATCGCCGCGTCGGAGAGCGGTGCTCGCCCCAGGCCCGTGTGCAGCAGGATTCCCGTGGCGTTGATCACAGGCCGCAGCGGCTGCTGCTCGGTGACGGCAATCCACTGGGCGATCCGCTCGGCCAATTCCGACGCCGAGGGGATGTTGATGCCCGTGGTGCCCTGCACCTGTCCGCGCAGATCGTCCAAGAACCGCCGTACGCCCCCGACCACCACGTTGTGGCTGACGCGATTGACTAGCGACTTCAGCGGCGGGCTTTCCAGCAGCTCTCTGACCGACGGAATGTTGCGCAGGACGTTGGACATGAACGGCTCCGCTGGCATGGTAATGTGCGGCGGGGGAGGCGGACTAGGGGTTGGGGGTTTAGGGGCTAGGGCTAGGGACGAGCGTTAGGTGGCCTGCACTTTACGGATATCGCCCGATCGCACGGTGAATCCCATGCGGTCCCAATACTCACACAGCGGCACGGCGTATTTCCGCGTCGTGCCAAGGAGTTCCCGCAATTGGCTTACGGTAAAACCGCCTTGCGCGAAACCGGCGGCGACCTTCTGCCGGGCCTGGCGCTCGACGTCGGCATGCAGCCAATAGTCCTGTGCTACTTGCACTAAATCCCCCGCTTCGGTCGCCAATGTCAGCAGCTGCGCAACAGCCGCGCGGTTCTTCGCCGCACGGTCCTGGCACTGGGCAAGACCCAGCGAATTGACTCCGGAGGCACGAAACCAGCTGAGCAGGTCGGCCAAGAGCGATTGCTCGCCGCGCGAGAGTTTCGGGCCGCGTCCAGCGACGGCAACGCCCCCGGGTTGTTCCCGAATTTGTCCGCCGGCTTGCAATTGTGCCAGCACCGCATCGATCACGGAGGGTTCGCCGAGCCAGGCAAAGCCCGCATAGACCGCGGACTTGGGGAACGCCGTCTTCAGCGGCTGCCGGTCGTGCAGCTTTTCCAGAAACTCAACGATCTGATAGCCCGCCCGCTCGAGGGTTTGCCGATGCACCCGTACTGACCGCGTTGGCGATACCCGAATCTCGAGCAGCTCGCCGCGGCCAGCCAGCGTCCTGGTAATCGCGTCATCGACCCCCGCGCCGGCCAGCCGGGGCAAATCGGCCGGCTGCCAGCCGCGCCACCCAGCCAGATAGAGCGATGCGGCAGCCCGCTCGACCGCCTCGCCCGAGCGCAGCGCGGCGATCCGCTTCAGCGTGCATTCGTCGGGCCGCCGCAAGCGCGCGGCATTTGGTTCGAGCACTCGCCCGCCGCCAATCGTCCGCATTGGCGACTCGCTGCGAATGACGAGCGGCTGATTCCAAACGGCAACGACGGGCTGGGCCAGATATAGCTGCACGGGAGCGGATTCACCCGGCTTGATCGAACTGCGATCGAGCAGGGCCGCCGTGGCCAGCACCTCGGCAGTCCCCAAATGCACGCGCAGTCGGGTCCGGCTGCGAAGTTGCGGTGCATCGTTGAGCAGAGAAATCTGCGCGGTCAACAGCCGGCCTAGCAGCAGGTGCCCCGGCGTGGCCAACTCCTGCCCTCGGCGCACGGCGTCGTGGTGGATTCCAGCCAGATTGATCGCGGCCCGCTGGCCACGGCGCACCTCGTCGACGGCCGAGTCGTGATGCTCCAGACCGCGCACGCGCACTTCCATTCCGCCCGGCTCGATCACCAGGTTGTCGCCGATTCGCGCCCGTCCGCTGGCGACGCTGCCGGTAACGACGGTGCCATGCCCCGCGATGCTGAAGCTGCGGTCGATGGCCAGGCGAAATGGGGCGTCTGGCTCGCCCGTCAATTCGTGAACCGCCTGGCCGGCGGCGCGGGTGAGCTCGTCGCGCAGACGATCGAGCCCCAGACCCGAAACCGTGCTCGTGCGGACGATGGCGGCATCGGCAAGCACGGTGCCACGGACCAACTCCCGAATTTCCGCCTCGACCAGCTCCGTCCAGTCGGATGCCGCCAGGTCGGCCTTGGTCACGACGATGACGCCGCCGCGCAGGTCGAGCAGCTGCAAGATGTCCAGATGCTCGCGGGTTTGCTCCTTCACCCCCTCGTCCGCGGCAACAATCAGCATGGCCAGATCCATGCCGGTGGCTCCGGCGAGCATGTTGCGGATAAACCGCTCGTGGCCGGGGACATCGACGATTCCCAGACGATAGTCGCCCAGCGAAAGGTGGGCGAAACCCAAATCGATGGTGATTCCGCGCCGCTTTTCCTCGGGCAGCCGGTCCGTATCGATCCCGGTCAAGGCGCGAATCAGCGACGTCTTGCCATGGTCAACGTGACCGGCGGTCCCCAAGATCAAATCGGCGGGCATATGCCGAGTATAGCCGACGAAATTCGTCGATCACGCCAGTGGCGCCCGGGCTTGGCCTTGCGTGCTGGGCGAATCGCAATACAATCAAAGAGAGAGCGGTAGGGCCGTCAGTTTCAAATTGGCCCGGTGATTGCCAAGGCTCCCCAGGGCCGGCGTAATCGGGGCCTGGAGGTTTTCGAATTGCTTACCGAATCCGAGGTTCAACGCAGCTTTCGCAACCTGTTCAAGACCAAGGATGTGGCGCCCGACACCTTCGATAAGGCGGAAGCGCTGCTTGACGAACTTCGCCCGGAAAGCCCGCTCCGGCATCGACTGAGCATTGAGCTCGAAGAAATCCGCAAGTTGCAAACCGCGCGGGCTTAGCGACGAATCGGCGGCAACTGCTTCAGGCTGCTTTGGCGGTGTGGCTGCTTTTGCGGTGTGGCTGCTTTGGCGGTGTGGCGCGGATCACGCGCTCATCCCTCTTCTCCGCGCATGAAAACAGGCCGCCGATCCCAGCGATCGACGGCCTGAAGCTTTTCGTCGAATCTGATCTCTACCGGTTGATCGTAAGGCCGAAGGTCACCCCGGCAATTTGCACGTCTTCGAAGTTGTCCTGAATGTTGTTGCCGCGGCCGATTCCCTGGCCGAGGTCGAGGAACACCATCCCGAATCGCAGGTTGATGTCGCGAGTCAATTCGTAGGAGGCTTCGGCACGCACCTCGCCGCCCCAGACGAACTCTTGGGCGTGGTCATAAACGCGGGCACGGGAGAAGTTCTCGAGTTCGACATCGCCGCCGACGGCAGTATATCGCGTCAGCCGGATGTCGGTCTGATTGAAGAGATTCTGGAAATTCTGCATGGCGAAAACCCTTACGTCCGCCGACAGCAGCCAGTGGCCCGTTTGACGGAAGCACCGGGCGCCGAGCTGTCCCCCCACCATGTAGTTTTCGAAGACGGCCGTGTCTTCTGTCAATTGCTCGAATACGCCGTCGACCGTGAGAGGAATGGGGACGGGCTCGCCGGCCGCGTCTTCAGCAAAGCGTACGTAATTGTCGCGCCGAAAGAAACTGCGGAAATTCATGTAGCGGAACCCAACGAGCGGTTCGAGGACAGCTCCATTGTGGAATTGCTTGCGACGCCAGGTCTTGTTGAATTCGAAGGACGACAACGAGGCGACATTCAGGCTGTCGCGAAGAATGTATGAGCGCGGATTGCGATCCTGAATGATGGGGTCGGGAGC
>JAKEHX010000510.1 GCA_022614795.1 Planctomycetaceae bacterium
ACTTGGTACTTAAGTACTCAGTACCAAATACCAAACACCAAACCCTCTGCCGTCCCGGTCCGGCACCAGTTGCAATTCAATCCGCGCCGCCGTGCTCCCACCACTCACCACTCACCACTCACCACTCACTCCTAACCTCGAAAAAACACCACCGTCACCACCACAAACAGCGGAATCAAGACCATCCCGCTGTAGGCCATGTACCCGAAGAAGCTGGGCATTCTCACGCCGCCTTCCTCGGCGATCGCTTTGACCATGAAGTTCGGCCCGTTGCCGATGTAGGTGTTGGCCCCCATGAAGACCGCCCCGCACGAAATGGCCGCGAGCAGCGATGCCGACTCCGTGCCTAGCTCGAGAAACCTGGCCAGGTATTGCCCCTCGGCCGCCACGTGCTCCATGCCGGCCGCCGTCGCCGCCAGCGTCATGTAGGTCGGCGCGTTGTCGAGGAAGCTCGATAGCGCGCCGGTGATCCAGAAGAACTGCCACGGCTGGCGCATCGCGAACGCCACGCCCAGGATGTCGCGCTCGCCGCTCCCCCAGGCGTTTAGGATTTGCAGGGCCGGGGCCATGGTGATGAAGATGCCGGCAAACAGCACGGCCACTTCGACGATCGGCCCCAGCGAGAAGCCGTTGGCCGAGCGGTTGGCAGAGGGCGTCGTGAGGTACGCGAGCACCGCCATCGCGGCCATGATCGCTTCCTGCACGCCCCAGGGCCAATTGAAAACGCCCTTGAAATAGACGGCGGCCACCACGCCCGCCAGGAAGAGGAAGTTGAGCCCGCCGCTAATGCCCAGCGGCTCGTGCTTTTGCACCTCTTCGAGCTGCGAGCCAGCCCGCAATCGCTCCTCGCGGCCGAAGACCGACTGGTCCCAGACGTTGAAGATCGCCAGCAGGGCGGCGTTGACCAGCAGCCACTCGCGCCACAAGTTCGTGAGCGTCCAGGTAAACGGCACGCCGGCGGTGAACCCCATGAAGAGCGGCGGGTCCCCCAGCGGCGTCAACAGCCCGCCGCAGTTGGAGACGATGAAGATGAAGAAGATCACGATGTGCGCTTTGGCCACGCGCGTCTTGTTCGCTCGCAACAGCGGCCGGATCAAGAGGACCGACGCTCCGGTCGTGCCGATGAAATTGGCCAGCACGGCCCCCAGGGCCATCAGCCCCGTATTGGCCAGCGGCGTGCCCGAGAGCGAGCCTTTGACGTAGATGCCGCCGCTGATGACATACAGCGCGCCCAGGAGCAGGATGAACGAGACGTACTCGGCCAGCACGTGAAACACGGCCGCTACGCCCGGCATGTGAAACGCAGCCACGACATAAATGGTCGTCACCGCCGCCAGCGCGCCTGCCACGAGGCCTTTGTTGGCGTTGCTGTGCCACCAGTGTTCAGCCGCCAGCGGCAGGACCGCAATGCACAAGAGCAGGGCGACAAATGGAATCACTGTCCAAAGCGGCAGCTCGGCCCCCAGGTTGTGCCTTGCTGCATGGCCGCTGTCACCCTGGGCAGCGGCCGGCGCTGGCGGCGGCTGTTGTGCCGACGCATTCGACGGGCAGCCGACAAAACCGGCAACGAGCAGCAGAACGAGCAATGCGGCCTTGGCAGGCACCGAGCGGCGAAGCACCAATGAACAAGCACCAAGGACCAAACAAATCCGAATGAGAAAAGCACCAATGACGTCGCGTTCTTCTCTATCCCACGTTTCGGTCATTCGCATTTGGTGCTTCGGATTTGTTTGTAATTTGGTGCTTGAGATTTGGTGCTTGGGGCGCCTCGCTACTCCCGCGATGAGCCCGCCTCGGATGAGCCCGCCTCGATCGTGCTCAGCGAGGCCTTGATCGCCTCGCTCAGCGTGTACTTCGTCGCCTGGCCCTTCGGCGCGCGAAAGCCGATGAAGACGAAGTGCGTCGGCGACTCGTGGAAGTAGAGGTCGAACTGACCCTCGAGCTTGGCCACGCTGCGCGTTCCCTGCGCGTCGGATGTCTGGAAGTCCTGCGGGCCGCTGGCGCTTAGATGCTTGGCGGCCAGCGCCTGGCCGATCTGCACGTCCTGCCAATTCGCCGCGGGAAAGGCCGTGGCCACCTCCTTTTGCACGTCGGCTTGTACATCGACCGCCTTCTTTCCCTCCTTCGCCGCGGCGCCCAGATAGACATAAGCCGCGGCGAACTTGCCCCCCTCGTCGTCCAGCAGCCGTTCCAGCGACGCCGCCAGGCCGGGGATCGCCACAAACGGCGGGTTGAAGCTGGGATCGGCCGGCTTGAGGGCCGTCTTGCCCTCGTTGTCGATCGACGCGGGCAGGCGGAGGGCGAGCGTTGACGGGGCCACGGTCGTCGCCGAAGGGGCGAGCAAGGCCTCACGAGCCGCTTTCTCGCCGACAGTGCTCAGCGCCTCGGTCGCCCGCTTTTCGTAAGTGCCCCCCAGGTCGCAGCCGCAAAGCAGCAAGGCCGTCGCGCCCAGCATCAGGATTCGATCGGTCCGCATCATTTTTCCTTTCGTGGCCGACGCCCTCTCGTAGCCGACGCTGCCAGCGTCGGGGATTTCATTCTAATCGTCGATGACGCGTCGAGTTAGTGCGGCCCAGGGGCCAGGGGCCAGCCCAATTTGAAATTTGCAATGTTCAATTCGCAATTTGCAATTGGTCCATGAGCAGGAGTCGGCCCGGGTACGATGGCAAATTGGTCATTGAACATTGCAAATTGAGTCCCTAGCCCCTACTCATGCACCTGCACCACCGGCGTTTCCTCGGTCACCGATTTCTTCTGCGGCAGGAAGGGATAGAAAAACTGCCGCAGCCAGCCGCGGGGGACCTTGTCGTGAATGCCGTAGCCGCTGGGCCACTGGTCGGGCAGGTAAAACGTGCCGAACACCAGGTCGAGCACGGGGAAATGGACGGCGAAATTCTTGTCGATCGCTTCCCGCTCGATGGCGTGATGCCAGTGGTGGAACTGCGGCGTGGCGATGAGCCACTTTAGCGGGCCGTAGTAGAACCGCACGTTGGCGTGAATGAACGTCGCGTGGAACGTGATGAAGACGACGTACGCCGCCATCGGCACCAGGTGAAACCCGAGGATGAACACGGGGATGAAGGTCAGGGCCCGCGTGAGGATCTGTTCGACGACGTGCAGCCGCGTGCCGGCCAGCCAGTCCATGGCGTCGGTCGAGTGATGGACCGCGTGAAATTTCCAGAGCCACGGGACGACGTGAAATGTGCGGTGCACCCAGTATTGCACGATGTCGGTGGAGAGCATGATGAGCAGGAACTGCACGACCCAGGGCAGCTCTTTGACGAAGGTCTGCACGCTCTGGAACTGGGCCCATTCAAATAGCACCATCGCCGGGGCCAGCGTCATCAGCGTCGTGAACTGCACCGCCAGCGTGCTGATGAAGAAATAGGTCATGTCGGTCCAGAAGCCATTGCGGAAGATCGGCTGGTCGCGCCTTCCGAAGAGCCGCTCCAGCGGCACGAAGATGGCCGAGGTGATGATCAGGCTGAGCAGGAAGTAGTCGAGGCCCAGATAGAACGGCTTGCCGGCCCGCTCGCCCAAGGCGGCCTGCGATCCGCCGAGCAGGGCCGCGACGAGCACCATCAGGCATGCCCACACGCCCAGAATCTTGCTCTTCCGTAAGCTGATGCTCAAAACGCCCAGCAGAAAACCGGCCACGAGCAGTACGTGCACCAGGCCGCGGATATACGGCAAATACCGGGCATAATGCTCGCGGGCTTCCTCCATGGTGAGCACGTCCCAGTACAGGAAGCAGATCACCGCCCCCAGGCCGCTGCCCGCCAGCAGCACGGCCAGCACGCCGCTGATCCAGCCGGAGCCGAAACGGGTGGGTAGTCCGTCGAGTGTGGATTTGGCTTCCATGGGCAGCATTGTAAGAAAGTGTGAGGGTGTGAGGGTATGGGAGTGTGAGGGTGTGCGAGGAGGAGGATGGGCTACTCCGTCACTCTCATACCCTCACACTTCCGCCCTACAGCCGCGGATCGACCGGCTCGCTTTCCAGGGCCAGGACGCCGAAAACGCACTCGTGGACGCGGCGGAGGGGCTCGCGGCGGACGAACCGCTCGAGGGCTTCCAGGCCCAGGGCAAACTCGCGGCTGGCGAGGGCCCGCTTGGCGCCGGTCGAGCGCCGCCGCAAACGGTGCAGGTGGTCGGGGAGCGTGTATTCCGGGCCGTAGATGATCCGCAGGTATTCGCGGCCGCGGCACTTCATGGCCGGCTGCACGAGGCCCCGCTCGCCGCGGACGATCCATTCCCGCGGCTTGACGACCATCCCCTCGCCGCCGCCGGCGGTCAATTCTTCCCACCAGCGAACGCCGGCGGCGCAGCTGGCGGGGTCGGCGAGATCGACGAGGAAGTGATGGGTCGCTTGCACGACGTCGCCAGCTGCTCCAGGTCCCGCCCGGCAGGCGGGACCTGCTAGCTCGGCCAGCGTCTGCATGTGCCAGAGG
The DNA here is from genome assembly GCA_022614795.1 of Planctomycetaceae bacterium. Classification (GTDB taxonomy): domain Bacteria; phylum Planctomycetota; class Planctomycetia; order Pirellulales; family Pirellulaceae; genus CAYLLN01. Next base: position 4,449 of record JAKEHX010000510.1, read on the forward strand.
TGATCGTGATCAGTGAAGACGTGCCCCTCCGCGGCCAGCAGGTGAAAGGGCGCCAGGCGCAGGTCGGCGACGGAATTCACGGGCCAGCAATAGCGGGCATAAGCATCGCGATAGCGGGCGGCGCAGTCCTGGCGCTGGCGATAGCGGTCGGCCAAAGCCCCGACCATTGGTCGGGGTGAACCCGGCTCGGCAGGAGCCTCGCCCTCCCGAGCACCGCTCGCGTCGAGCGCTGCCACGGCGTCGCGCAGCCCCGCGCCAGCCGCCGAGCCCACCGCCGCATACTGCCGCCTGAGCAGCTCTTGCGCCTTGGCCGACCAGGGCATCAGCTCGCAATCGAAGCAGAACCAGTCGCTAGTGAACCGGTCCCACCATCTGGCCGCATCGAGCGACTGGTGCAGGCGATCGAGCAGCGCGTGCTCCATCGCCACGTCATCGAAAAACCGCCGCCCCGTGCGCGTGACGACGATGCCGCGGCCCTCGTCTTCCACGCCGAACCGCTTGCGGGCCGCCTCTTCGCCCTTGGCGATCACGACGACGGCCCGCGAGCCCATGTGCTTCTCTTGGCAGATGACCTCGGGGACGCCCGCTTCGCGATAGTATGCGAAGACCTGCTCGGGATGCTCCAGCCACTGGCCCTCGAGCGCCGTGTCGCAGGGCGACATCGTGGGCGGCAGGTAGATCAGCCACTTGGGATTGGCCGCGAATCGGCTCATGACTTCCAGGGCGGCGGCCGATTGCTCGGCACGGATCGTCACCTTGCCGGCCAGCCGCGTGTCGATCAGCCGCTTGCCGAGGCAATCGTCGATGTCGAGCAGGTCGTCGAGCTGCTGCTGGAGCGAGAGGCCGGGCGGCGGGAGGAACGGCCGGGCCGGCTCGCAGTAAGTGCGCCGCGCGGCGACCGCGACCAGCTCGCGCTCGGGGTAGCGCAGGGCCGTGAGCCGCCCGCCGAACACGCAGCCGGTGTCGATGTTGATCGTGTGGTTGAGCCACTCGGGCTCGGGGACGGGCGTATGGCCATAGACGACGATCGCCTGGCCGCGATACTCGGCCGCCCAGTTGAGCCGCACCGGCAGGCCGAACTCGTCGGTTTCGCCGGTGGTTTCGCCGTACAGGGCGAACTCGCGGACGCGGCCCGACGTGCGGCCTTGATATTCGGCCTTCATTCCCGCGTGGGCGACGACCAGCTTGCCGTCGTCGAGAACGTAGTGGCTCACCAGCGAGTCGAGGAACTTCGTCACGTCGGCCTGCCATGCAGCTCGCCGATCGTCGGGAATGGCGGCAATGTCGGCCAGCGTCTGTTCGAGGCCGTGCGTGAGCTTGACGTGATGGCCGTGCAGATGCCGCAGCAGCTTGATGTCGTGATTGCCGGGAACGCACAGTGCGGTCCCGGCAAAAACCATCGCGCGGACCGTATCGAGGACCCTGACGACTTGCGGCCCGCGATCGACCAGGTCGCCGACAAAAATCGCCCGGCGGCCCGCGGCATGGGCATAGTGCTCGCGCGGCAGGACATCGGGCCAGTCGCCCGCTTCTGCCGGCACGGGCGCCTTTGCGTAGCCGAGTTTAGCGAGCAGCTCTTCCAGCTCGTCCCCGCAGCCGTGGATGTCGCCGATGATGTCGAAGGGTCCGTGCTCGTGGCGGAGGTCGTTCCAGACTCGCTCGCGGACGATCGCCGCAGCGTCGATCTCGGCCGGTGAATTAAGCACGAAGACTTTTCGGAAGCCTTCGCGGTCAAGCCCGCGGAGCGAGCGGCGAAGCTGGCGAATCTGGTTCAAAACGACGTGGGGGCCGAATTGGCGATCCGGACGGGCCACGTTCCGCTCGCGGCAGATCGCTTCCGGCGTACTGAGGACGATGGCTACCGGCAACACGTCGTGGGACCTGGCCAGCGCGACCAGCGGCTGGCGCGATTCAGGCTGCGTGTTGGTCGCGTCGATGACGGTCAGCTTGCCGGCCCGCAGCCGCTTGGCGGCGATGAAGTGGAGCACCTCGAAGGCATCGGGAGTGGCCGCCTGGTCGTTGTCGTCGTCCGATACGAGGCCCCGGCAATAGTCGGACGAAATCACCTCGGTGGGCCGGAAGTGCTTGCGCGCGAAGGTGCTCTTGCCCGAGCCGGAGGGGCCGATCAGGACGACGAGACAGAGGTTGGGGAGGGTGATGGGCACGCGCGGCGGTGAGTGGGTGAGTGGGTATGAGAGTGTGAGAGTGTGAGTGGTGAGTGGTGAGTGGGGCAGTGTTCAGCATTCGGTACTCAGTACTCAGTACTCAGTACTCAGTACCTGAACCCTGAACCCTGAACCCTGAACTCTGAACTCTGAACTCTGAACTCTGAACTCCGAACTCCGAACCCTCATTTTCCTGTCCTCCATTTTTCTGTCAGCCAAGTTGAAATACCGCCATCTGGGTTGGCGCTCCATGCGTCGCATCCTCGGGGCCAATCGGCGCGAGCCGCAACTGATAGCCGAACCGCTCGGCCACGCGCGTTGCCCAGTTGCGGAACTCGTCGCGCGTCCACTCGAAGCGATGGTCGCGGTGCCGCAGTTGCCCCGGCTGCATGCCGGCGAAGAGTGTGTTGTATTCGCGGTTGGGCGTGGTGACGACGACCGTCTTGGGACGGGCGGCTTCGAAAACGGCCCGCTCCAGGGCTGCCAGCCGCGGCGGATCGAGGTGCTCGATCACTTCGACAATCGCCGCCGCGTCGTAACCAGCCAGCCGGCGGTCGCGATAGGTCAGCGAGCCGTGCAGCAGCTTGATGCGGTTGGCCTTCGTCGGCGGCAGGCGGTCCAGATGCAGCCGGCGGGCGGCGACATCGAGCGCCTGGTGCGACACATCGACGCCCACGATCTCGGTGAACTGCCCGTCGTCCAGCAGCCGGCGGAGCAAGTTGCCGGTGCTGCACCCCAGGTCGAGCACGCGCCCCGCGCCGCAGGCTTTCAGCTCGCCAACCACCGCGTCCAGACGCTGGTCGTTGAGCCGCAGCGGCTTCTCGGCGGGCAGTTCCGCGGCCGTTTTGTCCTCGATCTCGTCCTCGTCGGGGGCGGCGGCTTCGTCCTGAGGCAGGCGGGCCAGTGCCTGGCGCGTGAGGGCCGAGCGATAGCCGAGGTAGCGGCGGACGATCGCCTCGCGCTGGGGATGACCGGCCAGCCAGGCCTCGCCGTGCTTGAGGAGCTTCTCAACTTCGGCCTCGCCGATGTAGTAATGCTTGTCGTCGTCGAGCACCGGGACGAGCACGTACAGATGGTCGAGCAAATCGCGCAGCCGCAGCGTCGCCGCCAGCTCGACGGTGTAGTACGGCCCTTCTCCCCACTCGGGAAAACGCGGATCGAGCGGCTCGCGCGTGGCGGTCACGGAGTAGCCCAGCGGCTCGAAGAGCTGGCGCAATAGCGCCTCGCCGCCGCGGCAGGGGAGCGCCGCCAGGCGGGCGACGAGCGGAATCCGCAGCTCGGCCAGCTCGGGCTTGCCCTTGCAGCGGCCGGAAAGCGCGGTCCCGAAGACCTGCGAAATGGCCACGCTCATGAGCGAGCTGGCGACATACGGCCGGTCGTTCACATATTGATCGAGCGTGAAGCCGACGCCGTGCTTGCCGCGAACGAGCTGCACCGGATCGACATCGAGCAACAAAGCCGCCGTGCAGTGCGACGATTCGGCCCGCGGATAGAAGACGTGGGCCTTGCCGAACGACAGATCGAACGAATGCATCCGCGCCGGGTTCTTGTGCAGCAAGAATCCGAGGTCGGTCGCGGGCGCGTATGTCGTGGAAATCGTGAGCAGCATTGGCGGCTGTTCTCCGCCTGGCAGGGATGCGGGGCGGCCTGTCAAGGTTCACGCGCGCTGCGTAGGGTGTATGAGCGCAGCGAAATACACCTCTATTCGCAAGGTGCATTTCGCTGCGCTCATGCACCCTACCCTCATACCCTATGACTCGCACACCTGCTCGCGGCCGATCGTGTGAAAGCCCATTTCCTTGGGCGGGGCGGCGGGGGGCAGCTCCATCAACTTGCGGATGGCGTCGAAGACGACGGCGAATTGCTGGTCGTATTTGCTTTCCAGCTCGTCGAGCCGGCGGGCCAGGTCGGCATGTTCAATGGCCCAGCGGCGGAGCTGGACGAAGGCCCGCATGACGGCGATGTTGACCTCGACGGCCCGCGGGCTGCGCAGCACGCTGGAGAGCATCGCCACGCCCTGTTCGGTGAAGGCATAAGGGCGGTACTTACGATGAGCGCCCCTTTTTAAGATCACAAATTGTGATCTTAGACTGGTAGGCTTCGAGTC